>NZ_WMLF01000448.1 GCF_014156695.1 Streptomyces durbertensis
CCGCTTGCCGACACCGCCCGGGGTCAAGAGGGGTCCGGGCGGCCAGCCTGATAGGTGAATCCAGCGCGTTCACCCGGAGGGACGCCGGGCGCGTTTGCGGCGGTCTCCCCCGCTCGCTACAACCGTGCAAAAGCTACCGCCCGGTAGACATCGGGCCCTGACCGCACGGGGACACCATGACCACGCGCCCGCGTTCCACCCGTCCGCCGCACCGCCGGGACAGCCGCCGTCCCGCCCCGGCCGCCCTCGTCTCCGCCCGAAACCAGCACCGGGCGCGGTTGCCGCACCACTGGTTCGCCGAACGCCTCCTGCTCGTGCTCAGCGGGCTGCGACCGGTGCACAGCATGCTCGGCCACACCAGCGCCCCCGCCTACGACCAGCTCGCCCGCCTCGGCCCGCTCGCCCCGCTGCGCAGCCCCGCCGGAGTGCCCGGCCCGCTGCTGGAACGGGTGAGCTGCGCCAGGCCCAGCCCCGGCGCGATCGAGGCGTACGCCAGGGTGTCGGCCGGCGAGCGGTCGCGGGCGTTGGCGTTCCGGCTGGAACGGGGAGCGGACCTCCGCTGGCGCTGCTCCGCCGTGGAACTGGACGGCGAGCTGGAGACCGTCGGGTAGACGGCGTGGCGGCCCCGGCTGCGGCCTCTGAACGGCCACCCCGTCCGCCCCGGGGAAACGCCGCCGGCCGGGCCCGGCACCTCGTGCCCGACCCGGCCGGCGTGCCGTTCCCCCTCCTCCGAGGGGGAACGGCATGAGATCACTTCTTGCGGCGACGGCCGCCCTTCTGGGCCTTGCGGCGCTCGGCGCGGGTCATCCCGTCCGAGCCGGTACGCGTGCCGCCGTCGTTGCTGAAGTCGCCCTCCACGACGCCGCCCTCACCGTCGACCGTCGGGGCGGAGAAGTGCAGGCGGTCGGGGCGCTGCGGGGCCTCCAGGCCCTTGGCGCGGATCGCCGGGCGGGCGCCGGCCGGCTCCCGCTGCTCCTTGGTCATCGAGGGGCGCGCCTCCTCGACCGGCACCTCCTCGACCTGCTGCTCCACCTGGACCTCCAGGTTGAACAGGTAACCGACGGACTCCTCCTTGATGCCCTCCATCATGGCCTGGAACATGTCGAAGCCCTCGCGCTGGTACTCGACCAGCGGGTCCTTCTGGGCCATCGCGCGCAGGCCGATGCCCTCCTGGAGGTAGTCCATCTCGTACAGGTGCTCACGCCACTTGCGGTCCAGCACCGACAGCACGACACGGCGCTCCAGCTCCCGCATGACCTCCGGGCCGAGCTGCTTCTCGCGCTTCTCGTACTGCTCGTGGACGTCCTCGCAGACGGCCTCGATGATGAAGTCGGCGGTCAGGCCCTCGCGGTCGCCGACCTCCTCCTCGAGGTCCTCCACGGTGACCGTCACCGGGTAGAGCTGCTTGAACGCGCCCCACAGCCGGTCCAGGTCCCAGTCCTCGGCGAAACCCTCCACCGTCTCGGCCCGCACGTAGGCCTCGATGGTGTCGTCCATGAAGTGCCGCACCTGATCCTGCAGGTCCTCGCCCTCCAGGACGCGGCGGCGCTCGCCGTAGATGACCTCGCGCTGCCGGTTGAGGACCTCGTCGTACTTCAGGACGTTCTTGCGGATCTCGAAGTTCTGCTGCTCGACCTGCGACTGCGCGGAGGCGATCGCCCGCGTCACCATCTTGTTCTCGATCGGCACGTCGTCGGGCACGTTGGCCATCGCCATCACGCGCTCGACCATCTGCGCCTTGAACAGCCGCATCAGGTCGTCACCGAGCGAGAGGTAGAACCGGGACTCGCCCGGGTCGCCCTGACGGCCGGACCGGCCGCGCAGCTGGTTGTCGATGCGCCGCGACTCGTGCCGCTCGGTGCCCAGGACGTAGAGCCCGCCGAGGCCCTTGACCTCCTCGAACTCCTCGGCCACGGCCTGCTCGGCGCGCTCCAGGGCCGCCGGCAGCGCCGCCGCCCACTCCTCCAGGTGCTCGTCCGGGTCCAGGCCCTTGGCCCGCAGCTCCGCCTCGGCGATGCTGTCCGGGTTGCCGCCCAGCTTGATGTCCGTACCGCGACCGGCCATGTTCGTGGCGACGGTGACGGCGCCACGGCGGCCGGCCTCCGCGACGATCTGCGCCTCACGCTCGTGGTTCTTGGCGTTCAGCACCTCGTGCTTGACGCCGCGCTCCTTGAGCTGCTTCGACAGGTACTCGGACTTCTCCACCGAGGTGGTGCCGACCAGGATCGGCTGGCCCTGCTTGTGCTTCTCGACGATGTCCTCGACGACCGCCTCGAACTTCGCGACCTCGGTGCGGTAGATCAGGTCCGCCTGGTCCTTGCGGATCATCGGGCGGTGGGTCGGGATGGGCACCACGCCGAGCTTGTAGATCTGGTGGAACTCCGCCGCCTCGGTCATGGCCGTACCGGTCATGCCGGAGAGCGTGTCGTAGAGGCGGAAGAAGTTCTGGAGGGTGATCGTGGCGAGCGTCTGGTTCTCGTCCTTGATCTCCACCCCCTCCTTGGCCTCGATCGCCTGGTGCATGCCCTCGTTGTAGCGGCGGCCGGCGAGGATACGACCGGTGTGCTCGTCGACGATCATGACCTCGCCGTCGATGACGACGTAGTCCTTGTCCTTCTTGTACAGCTCCTTGGCCTTGATCGCGTTGTTGAGGTAACCGACCAGGGGCGTGTTGACCGACTCGTAGAGGTTGTCGATGCCCAGCCAGTCCTCGACCTTGGCGACACCGGCCTCGTGGATGCCGACCGTGCGCTTCTTCTCGTCGACGTCGTAGTCGCCGGTCTCCGGCTTCTGCAGACGCGGGTCCGCCGGCTCGCCCTTCTCCAGCCGCTTCACCAGCTTGGCGAAGTCGCCGTACCACTTCGTCGCCGAGTCGGCCGGACCGGAGATGATCAGCGGCGTACGCGCCTCGTCGACGAGGATCGAGTCGACCTCGTCGACGATCGCGAAGTTGTGGCCGCGCTGGACCAGCTCGTCCTTCGACCAGGCCATGTTGTCGCGAAGGTAGTCGAAGCCGAACTCGTTGTTCGTGCCGTAGGTGATGTCGCAGGCGTACTGCGCGCGGCGCTGCGCCGGGTTCATGTTGGCGACGATGCAGCCGACCTCGAGCCCGAGGAACTTGTGGACCCGGCCCATCATCTCCGAGTCGCGCTGTGCCAGGTAGTCGTTCACCGTGATCAGGTGCACGCCCTTGCCGGACAGGCCGTTCAGATAGGCCGGCAGGGTACCGACGAGCGTCTTGCCCTCACCGGTCTTCATCTCCGCCACGTACCCCATGTGCAGCGCGGCGCCGCCCATGATCTGCACGTCGTAGTGGCGCTGGCCGAGGACCCGCTTGGCGGCCTCCCGGACCGTCGCGAACGCCTCCGGCAGCAGGTCGTCCAGGCTCTCGCCGTCCTGGTAACGCTCCCGGTACTCGTCGGTCAGGGCCCGCAACTCGGCGTCGGAGAGCTCGACGAAGTCCTCTTCGATCGAATTGACCTGGTCCGCGATGCGGTGCAGCTTGCGCAGGATCTTGCCTTCGCCTGCACGCATGAGCTTGTTGAAGACGGACACTGGGGCTGGTCTCCTTGCCGGTCGGGCCTGGCACGGTCGGTCGGTGGCGCGGACCCCGCCGCCCTGACGGGGCTCGGCGGCGCTGTCAGGGCTGTCGGGTTGTACCGCACCGGCCATCGTATGCGAGGGGCGGCAGCCCCTGTACCCCCAACGTGCCGGACCCCGGGAAGGTGCCGAACTCGAGTACGGAAGAATCAGCGCATGGAACCCGTCACCCTCCGCACGGACCGACTGCTGCTGCGCCCCCTTTGCACCCAGGACGCCGAAGCACTGCACGCGGCCTGCCAGGACCCGGCCATCCGCCGCTGGACCACCGTGCCCGACCCCTACCTGCCGGCGCACGCCACGTCCTTCGTCGAGCAGGTCGCCCCCGGCGGCTGGCGCGACGACACCGCGTACAGCCTCGGCGTCTTCGACCAGGACGGCACGCTGGTCGGCACCGTGGGACTCGTCACGCTCGCCCTGGACGAACGACGCGCCGAGGTGGGCTACTGGACGGCGCCCGAGCAGCGCGGCCGGGGCTACACGGTGGAGGCCGTACGGGCGCTGGCGCACTGGGCGTTCACCACGCTCGGCGTCGAACGCCTGGAGTGGTACGCGGAGGCCGGGAACGAGGCGTCCAGGGCGGTCGCCCTGAAGGCCGGCTTCACGATGGAGGGCCTGCACCGCTCGCGGCTGCTGCACCGCGGCACCCGCCGGGACGCCTGGGGCGCCGCGCTGGTACCCGCCGACTACGGGCTGCCCACCGAGACCCCCTACCTCCCGGCCGGCGCCGCCACCGCGCCCACCGGTTCCTGAGGTACCTGGACTGTCAGTGGCCACTGATTGTCAGTGGCCGCTCCTAGGG
>NZ_WMLF01000449.1 GCF_014156695.1 Streptomyces durbertensis
GAGCCCGGGTCGGCGCCGTGTCCCGTGCCGTCGCCCGGGTCCCGGCCACGGGAGCGACCGCCGGCCCGGCGACGGCCGCGGCGGCGACCGGCCCCGGGACGGCGGCTCCGGCGAGGACCGCGGCGGCGGGCGAGGCGACGGCGGCCGTGGCAACGACGGACGCGGCGGCGGGCGCGGATCCGGCGACGGCCCGCGCGACGGCCGGGGCCCCGGCGCCGGGCGAAGCGCGGGAGACGGCGGCCGCGCGGGATCACACACCTCCCTGGACAGGTCACGCTTCGGGCTGCCGCCCGCCGGACACCCCGGCGCCGCCGCGCCGAGGACGGACGTACGCCACCACGGCAGGACAGCCGCCACGGCCCGGTGACCCGCCCCGCCGCCGTCCGCTGAACTGTCTTCCGTGCCGCTCGCCGGCGCCGGACTGCTGTTGCTGCCGTGACGCGGAACCGCCGACGCCCCCGGTGCCGGGGCCCGGCCCGGTCGCTACCATGCGGGACGCACCGCCGCTCGTACACCAGCCCGGGAGTCCTCCGTGCCGCTTCTCCTCACCCAGCTGCTCCGGGCGCTCCGCGGCCGGCTGCGCGGCTGGCGCAAGGCGCTGGCGGTCATCGGCTTCGTCTTCCTCACGAGCTGGCTGATGATGTCGCTCGCGGAGGGCGGCGACGGCGAGCTGGCCCGGCCGGAGAACTACTGGTGGTGGTTCCTGATCACCGCCGCGACGGTCGGCTACGGCGACCTGTACCCGGTCGAGGGCGCCGCCCGGCTGGTGGGCGCCTACGTCGTGGTCGCCGGCATCGTCACCCTGACCATGCTCTTCACCGAGCTGACCGACCACCTCCAGAACCTCAGGGGAAAGCGCATGAAGGGCGTACTGCCGCAGCAGGCCGAGGGCCACGTCGTCGTGCTGGGCTACCGCGCCGGCCGCACCGAGCGGATCGTGCACGACCTGCGCCTTGAGGAGGACCGGGAGGTCGTGCTGTGCGCGTGGGAGGAGGACGCGCCGGAGCACCCGATGCCGGAGGAGGACGGCGTCGGCTTCGTGCGCGGCGACCTGTCCTGCGTGGACGTGCTGGCCCGGGCCGGGGTGGCCCGCGCGGGCGCGGTGATCGTCGACGCGCGGGACGACAACGAGGCGCTGGCCCTCGCGCTCGCCGTGCGGCACACCGCTCCGCGGGTGCATCTGGTCGCCGCCCTACGGGACATGGCCCGCCGCGCGCATCTGCGGTACGTGGACCCGGAGATCCAGTGCGTGCAGTGGCACCTGCCGAACCTGCTGACCGAGGAGGCGCTGGACCCCGGCGTCACCGAGGTCTACACCGAGCTGACCAGCAGTTCGGGCAGCAGCAACACCTACTCGCTGCCGCTGCCGGCCGCGTTGGCCGGCCGGAGCTTCGGCGAGTGCCAGACGTGGTTCGGCCGGGAGTTCGGCGCGACGGTGATCGCGGTCCGGCAGGGCGGCGCGGCGACGGTGAACCCGTCGTGGGGCACCGTGCTGGCCGGCGACGCCGTGCTGTACTACCTGGCCGCCGCCCGCGTCGACCCCCGTCATCCGGCGCCGACGCTCGACTGACGCCGCGCCGGCGGCCGTTCGCCCTCGCGCGGCAGGCTGTGGGTGTCGAGCTTCGGCGCGGGCCGCCTGGCCTGCGCCAGCACCATCGCGAACAGCGCGAGCGCCGCGCCGAGAAGCTGCGCCGATCCCATGCCCTGCCCCAGCGCCAGCCAGCCGACGACGGTCGCGACGACCGGGCTGAGCAGACCGAGGAAGATCACCTCGTTGGGGCCGAGCGCACGGATGCCGCGGAACCACAGCGCGTAGGAGAGCGCCGCGCCGACGACGGCGAGGTAGCCGTAGCCGAGCAGGTTGACGGCGGTCATGCCGGCCGGGGGCGGGCCCTCCACGAGCAGCGCGAGCGGGAGCAGCAGCATTCCGCCGCCGACGAGTTGCCAGCCGGTGGTGGCCAGCAGCGGTGCCGGTGAGCGCCACCGCTTGCTGAGGACCACGCCGACCGACATCGTCGCGGCGCCGCCGACGGCCGCCACCATGCCGAGCACGTCCAGCCGCGCGTCGGCGCGCAGCACCAGCAGCGCGACGCCCAGCAGGCCGAGGAACCCGGCGAACACCGTGCGTCCGGAGAGCCGTTGGCCGAGCAGTCCGGCCGACAGCGCGGCCACAAAGAGCGGTTGCAGCGCCCCGAGGGTGGCGGCCACGCCGCCCGGCAGCCGGTAGGCGGCGACAAACAGCAACGCGAAGAACACGCCGATGTTCAGCGCGCCGAGCACCAGCGACCGCCACCACCACGACCCGCGCGGCAGCCTGCGGGTGATCAGCACGAGCAGCAGCCCGGCGGGCAGGGCCCGCAGCACGGCGGCCAGCAGCGGCCGGTCCGGCGGCAGGAACTCGGTGGTGACGTAGTAGGTGGTGCCCCACACGGCGGGCGCGAGGGCGGTGACCAGCAGGACACTCATGCGATTGCTTAGCATTAAGATAAATTATCACAGCGCTAAGACATTCCTCTAGACTCCTCCCATGGCCGAACCCTCACAGCCGCAGGACCACGTCGACCGGGTACTCCAGCAGTGGGCCCGCGAACGCCCCGACCTCGACGCCTCCCCCATGGCCGTCATCGGCCGCATGAGCCGGCTCGCCCGCATCATCGAGGCCGAGTTGAACCAGACCTTCGCCCGACACGGCCTGGACCGCTCCTCGTTCGACGTCCTCGCCACACTCCGCCGCAGCGGACCGCCCTACCGACTCACCCCCGGCGCGCTGATGAAGTCGTCGATGGTCACCTCCGGCGCCGTCAGCCAGCGCCTCGACCGCCTCCAGGCCCGCGGCCTCGTCACCCGCACCCCCAACGCCGCCGACCGCCGTTCCATGGACGTCGCCCTCACCGACGAGGGCCACGCCCTCATCGAACGCGCCCTCCCCGACCACCTCGCCACCGAACACCGCCTGCTCGCCGGCCTCACCGACACCCAGCGCGACCACCTCGTCGACGCCCTCCGCACCCTCCTCACCACCCTCGACCACCCCACCGGCCGGTGACCACGGTCCCACCACCGCGGCGAGCACGCGTCCGGGGCGTGCCCGGCGTCCGGGAAGCCGGACTACTCGGGCCGAGTCACGGACGCGGTCTCCTTTCCGCCCTCGGGGAAGCCCTCCCCCTTCCCCAGAACCAGGACCCACGTGCCGCGCTCGCGCGCCAACTGCACGTACGTCTCGAACTTCTCGCCGGCCTCGTCCACCGCGACGACATGCGCGCTCGCCAGGTCGGGCCCGAAATCACGCAGCACTCGGACGTCCCTGACCACCAGAGACCGTCCGCCCCCGTCGGCGATCAGCCCTCTGGCGTCCTCCTCCACTCCTCGACGGCCCTGCCCCGCCAACGCGACCAGCGCCGCCGAGTCCCGCGCGTTGAGGGCTTCCACGTACGCCTCGACGACCTGGCGTTCCGTGCGCTGCCCCCCGCCCTCACCCGGAGAACATCCGGAACCCCCCAAGAAGACAAGCAGCGCGGCGACAACAACCGCGCTCGCCCTCACCACCGGCGACGAAGAACGCGACAACAACACTCCCAGGACGGCTGACATGGAGCGGTCCCCCTTTCCCTCACGGTCGCCGGCGAATCTACGTGCCTCCCGCACCCGACCAGGCGCCGCGCCCGCCCGGCGGCCTGATCGCTCCGCCGGATGGCTGGAAGCGGCCGCCGGTCAGGCCGGCGATCGACTCCGGTTCGCGGCGGTCGGAGTCGCCGAACATCACGGTGAACACCGCGGTGGTCACCGCCGCCCCACAGGAATTCGCTGGCACTCGGGCACGCCACTGCCGCAGCCTTGCTTCATGACCGACACCCGTCTCGGCCCTGGGGAGCCGAAGTACCGTATCCGCGCCGCCCATTCGGCGGAGACCGTCACCGTCTACCAGGCGTACGGGCCGCACATCGGCGGGCCGGCGGCCCGGGACGGCCACTTCCCGACCAGCTGGAAGCGGGAGCGGATGACGTGGATCAAGCCGTCGTTCCTGTGGATGATGTACCGCTGCGGATGGGGCACCAAGCCCGGACAGGAGACCGTGCTCGCCGTGACGATCAGCCGGGCCGGCTTCGAGTGGGCGATCCGCAACGCGTGCCTCTCCCACTACTCCCCCGCCGTCCACGACTCCCGCGAAGCGTGGCGGGACGCGCTGCACGCCGCCCCCGCCCGCGTCCAGTGGGACCCCGAACGAGACCTGCGCCTCCGGCCGTTGGACCACCGGTCGCTGCAGCTCGGGCTCGCCGGGGAGGCCGCCCGGCGCTTCGCCGACGAGTGGATCACGGACATCAGCGACGTCACGCCGCTCGCCTCACGCGTCCACGACCTCGTACGGGCCGGCGACCTCACGAC
>NZ_WMLF01000045.1 GCF_014156695.1 Streptomyces durbertensis
GGGTGGATGAGGTCGAGCCGGAACCGGCCGAGGAACAGTTCCCTGGCGAAGCTCGGCTTGCGCCAATCCTGTTCACGTGCCGCCTCGGCCACCTGGCGCGCCTCGCGCTCGGAGACGGGCCTGCCGGTCGCGCTGTCGGGTGCCGCGGTCATTGCGGGAGCCACCTCGCCGTCGGTCGGGGTGCGGTGCCGGTGTTCCACCGGTCGGTCCTGTCTGTCCGTGGTACCCGATGCGTCCGTCCTGTACCAGTCCCCGCGCAGACGGGCCCCCCGGTCGGCCCGCGGTTCAGCCCGGTCGGCCCGCGCGGGCGGGGTCGGGTGACGGAAAGGCCCGGCCCGGGACGCGAGTGGTGTCGCGTCCCGGACCGGGCCTTCGTGATTTCGGCGTGGGACTAGAGGTCCAGGCCGGTGAGGACCAGCACCCGCTCGTAGGTGTAGTCCTCCATCGCGTAGCGCACGCCCTCGCGGCCGACGCCGGACTGCTTGGCGCCGCCGTAGGGCATCTGGTCGGCGCGGTAGGACGGCACGTCGCCGACGATCACGCCGCCGACCTCGAGCGTGCGGTGGGCGCGGAAGGCCGCCTGCACGTCGTGGGTGAAGACGCCGGCCTGGAGGCCGTACTGGGAGTCGTTCGCCGCGGCGAACGCCTCCTCCTCGCCGTCGACCCGGGTGAAGGAGAGCACCGGCCCGAAGACCTCCTCGCAGCCGAGCCGGGTGTCGGCGGGCACGTTCTCCAGCGCGGTGGGCGCGTAGGTGGCGCCGTCCCGCTTGCCGCCGGTGAGCAGCTTCGCGCCGGCGGCGACGGCCTCGTCGACCCAGGACTCGACGCGCTTGGCGGCGTCCTCGCTGACCAGCGGGCCGACGTCGGTGGCCGGGTCGCCCGGGTCACCGGTGGCGAGCGCCTCGATGGCGGCGACGACCTTGGGCACCAGGCGGTCGTAGACGCTGGCGTCGGCGATCACCCGCTGCACGGAGATGCAGGACTGGCCGCCCTGGTAGTTGGAGAAGGTGGCGATGCGCTGGGCGGCGAAGTCGAGGTCGGCCTCGGAGGAGAAGTCCGGCAGCACGATCGCGGCGCCGTTGCCGCCGAGTTCCAGCGTGACGCGCTTGCGCGGCACGGAGTCCAGGATGGACCAGCCGACGGGCGCGGAGCCGGTGAAGGAGATGATCGGCAGCCGCTCGTCCTGGACGAGCGCCGGCATCCGGTCGTTGGGGACCGGGAGCACGGACCAGGAGCCGGCGGGCAGGTCGGTCTCGGCGAGCAGCTCGCCGAGGATCAGCCCGGACAGCGGGGTGGCGGGCGCCGGCTTGAGGATGATCGGCGCGCCGACGGCGATGGCCGGGGCGACCTTGTGGGCGCACAGGTTCAGCGGGAAGTTGAACGGGGCGATGCCGAGGACCGTGCCGAGCGGGAAGCGGCGGGTGAGGGCGAGCCGCCCGGTGCCCCCGGCGTCGGAGTCCAGCCGCTGGGCGTCGCCGCCGTTGAAGCGGCGGGCCTCGTCGGCGGCCCAGCGGAAGACCGAGGTGCAGCGGGCGACCTCGCCCCTGGCCCACTTGATCGGCTTGCCGTTCTCGGCCGAGATGAGCTGCGCGATCTCCTCGGCGCGCTCGCCGAGCCGGGTGACGACGTGGTCGAGCGCGGCGGCCCGGACGTGCGCGGGGGTGGCCGCGAACTCCTCGGCGACGGCCGCCGCGGCGGCGACGGCCTCCTCCACCTGCTCGTCGGTGGGCACGCTGACGTGGCCGACGGTGCGGCCGTCCCACGGGGAGGTGACCTCAAAGGTGGTGTTGCCGGTCGCCTCGCGGCCGGCGAGCCAGAACGCGTGCGGGGAAGTCGCTTCAGTCACTGCGGATCCCGGCCTTCCGAATGTCGTGGGTTTGGTACCTACCACCCACCGTAGGGGCACGGCCGCGCGGAGGGTCTTGTCCGGCGCGTAGCAGTCCCGGGGTGTGTCGCTCCGCTTTGGCAGACGTGGGCGGTAGACGTGGGCGCGCGTGCCGCCCCGAGGGGCGGGTCGGCGGCGGTCCATAGCCCGCGCGGGTCATTGACCAATACATGACACCGCGCAACGATGTCGCCGCGCGACGTGTGATCCCGACGCCGCGCGCGCAAGACCCCCCACCTTCTCGCTCTGGAGATCCCAGGAGATGCGCATGCGCATGACCAAACGCGGCCGTCGCACGACGGCGTCCGCCGCCCTGCTCGCCCTCGCGCTGGCCGTACCGCTCGGCGCCCAGGCCCTCGCCGCCCCGGCGGACTCCGCCCCGGCACCCACCGCCGACCAGCGGCAGGCCCCCGACCAGTACGAGGTCTCGGGCGTCCGCACGGCAACAGAACGCACCCGGCTGTCCGCCCAGGGTGCCGCCATCAACGAGGTGACCGACCACTCGGTGGTCGTCACCGCCGACAAGTCGCTGGCCGCCAAGCTGCGCAAGGCCGGCTACGACCTGACCGCCCTCCCGGCACCGGGCAGGAGCGCCGACGTCAGCGCCTCCGCCCCGTCGGACTACCACAGCTACGCCTCGATGATGCGGGCCGTGGACTCCTACGTCGCCCAGTACCCGAACCTGCTGCGCAAGCAGGTCATCGGCAAGTCGTACCAGGGCCGGGACATCATCGCCGTCAAGCTCAGCTCCAACGTGGCGGTCGACGAGAACAAGCCCGAGGTGCTGCTCACCCACAACATGCACGCCCGCGAGCACCTGACCGTCGAGATGGCCCTGTACACCCTGCGGGAGCTCGCCTCGCAGTACGGCCGCGAGCAGCGGGTCACCCGCATGCTCGACCAGCGGGAGATCTGGGTCATCCCGTCCATCAACCCGGACGGCAAGGTCTACGACCAGGACAGCGGCAGCTTCCGGATGTGGCGCAAGAACCGCCAGCCCAACTCCGGCAGCACGGCGGTCGGCACCGACATCAACCGCAACTGGGCCTACCGCTGGGGCTGCTGCGGCGGCTCCTCTGGCTCGCCGGGCAGCGAGACCTACCGCGGCCCCTCGGCGCACTCGGCGCCCGAGACCCGCGTGGTGGCGGACTTCGTGCGCAGCCGGATCGTCGGCGGCAAGCAGCAGATCAGCGCGCACATCGACTTCCACACCTACGGCGAACTCGTCCTGTGGCCGTACGGCTTCACCTACAACGACACCGCGCCCGGCCTCACCCAGGACGACCGGAACGCGCACGCGGCCGTCGGCCAGGCGATGGCCAGGAGCAACGGCTACCGCGCGCAGCAGTCCAGCGACCTCTACATCACCGACGGCTCGATCGGCGACTGGATGTGGGGCGACCAGAAGATCTTCTCGTACACCTTCGAGATGTACCCGCGCAGCAGCAGCGGTGGCGGCTTCTACCCGCCCGGCAGCGTGATCAACCGGGAGACCGCACGCAACAAGGAGGCCGTGCTGCTCCTGCTGGAGAACGCGGACTGCATGTACCGCTCCATAGGCAAGGAGGCGCAGTACTGCCGGTCCTGACGGATGGCGGTCCTGCCGTGAGCAGGTGAGCGCGGGCGTCCGCGAGGCTGGGTCCCCTCAACCTCGCGGGCGCCCGTCCGCCTCGGGCGGTGAGCGGTCCGGCTCGGCGCTGTGGGTGGCCTTCAGCGCCAGCCACAGCTCCATCCGGGCGTCCGGGTCGTCCAGCGAGCGGCCCAGGATCTCCTCGACGCGGCGCATCCGGTACCGCAGCGTGTGCCGGTGCACGCCCAGGTCGGCGGCGGCCGCGTCCCACTGGCCGTGCCGGGACAGCCACGCCCGCAGGGAGGCGACGAGGTCGCCGCGCCCGCTGGCGTCGTGCTCGTGCAGCGGGCGCAGCAGCCCGCCGGCGAACGCCCGCACCGCGTCGTCGGCGAGCAGCGGCAGCACCGAGCCGGCGGCCATCTCCTCGTGCTCCACCAGCGAGGCGCCCCGCCGCCGGGCGATCGACAGGGCCTGCTCGGCCTGCTTGTAGGCGGTGGTCGCGGCGGCGATGCCGGTGGGCGCCGAGACGCCCACGGCCAGCCCTTCCGCGCCTCTCGCGTGCGCGGCGCAGGCGGCCGCCCCTCCCCCGCCGTCGGCGACGAGCAGCACCAACCGGCTGCCGTCGGGCACGGCGAGCACCGACTCACCACCGCGCGAGGCGGCGGACTCCACCGCGTCGGCCAGCGCCTCCAGCGGGCCCGGTGCCTCCGGGTCCGGCGGTTCGGCCCCGGACTGCGGCGCGGTCTCGGCGACGACCACCCGCAGTGGGGTGTCCAGCAGCGTGCCGTACAGGTTGCCGGCGACGGCCCGCGCGTGGCCGTCCTCCCCGGACAGCAGCATGCGCAGGACCGCCGCGCTGAGCCGCTGCTCGGCGTCGTGCAGCGCCCGGGAGCGTTCGGTGGTCAACGTCAGCAGCGCGACCGCGGAGTTGACCGCGTAGCGTTCGGCCGTCCCCAGCGGCGAGCCGGTGCCCACGGCCAGCACCGCGCGGGCCCGGCGACCGCCGCCGACCGTCTGCAACTCGACCCGGTCGTCGGCCTCCGAACCGCTCACCACGGCGCTCGCCGGGGCCTGTCTGCCGTGCAGCCGCACCACGTCGTCCACCAGCCGGCCCGCCCGCCGCGCCGCCCAGGCCGGCGCCGCCGAGACCAGTGAGCCGGAGGCGTCGTAGAGAGCGGCCCAGCCGTCGACGTGCGCGGCCAGCCGGGCCAGCAGCACCTCCGGCCCCTCCGCGGACTGGGCGGCCCGGGTGAGCTCCCGCTGCGCCTCGAAGCCCGCGGTCACCGACCGGTACTGCTCCGCCGCGATCGCCGCCGAGACGGCCTTGGCGATGGCGATGAACGGGGTGCGCCTCGGCACCTCCAGCAGCGGGAAGTCCGCCTCCCGCGCGGCCTCGACGAGGGCGTCCGGCACCTGCTCGTAGTTCACGCCGGCGGCGAAGCCCAGCCCCACGACACCGGCCGCCGACAGCCGGCGGAGGTAGCCGCGCATGGTCTCCGGGTCGGCCGCGTCGATCTTCAGGGCCGTCATCAGCAGCAGTTCGCCGCCGTCCAGCCAGGGCGTCGGGTCCGGGAGTTCGCTCACCTGGGCCCAGCGCACGGGCACGTCCAGGCGGTCCTCACCGGCGAGGACCGCCAGCCGGAGCGAGGAGTGCTGGACGAGGGAGGCGAGGGTGGGGGACATCTTCCCTCCGCGGGTCCTTTCCGTGTCCGCCGGTGCCGGGACACACCGGGACGCACGCCGGTCACCGACGGGGCCGCACGCGCACGTGTCCTGTCAACGTCTCGGTGACGCCGTCACCCCTCCGGGCGGTTTTTGGCCGATCAGTAGTGGGTACCCACCATCACCGTGCCACAGCGTACAGGGGCCCGCGAGGTCACGCCTCCGAGCCGTCCCCGCGCCCGGCGCCGAGCCGGGCCAGCACCGGTGGCCCCGCCTCCCCCCGCACCGAGGTCAGCGACAGCACGGCGTGCCCGGGCGGCACCTTGTGCGCCAGCTCCGACGCCGACCAGCGCTCACGCTGCACGGACCGCACCGTCACCGACCGGGTGGTCGCCCGCACCCCGGTGAACAGCGTCCGGACCCCGCGCAGCGCGCGCTTCACCACGCCACCGGAGAAGTCCGGATTGTGGGTGACCTCCTCCGTCTTCACCCAGTCCCGGCCCCACGCCTGCGCGAACACCTCCCCGTCCCAGGTGCTCACGCCCGCCATCGCCACCCGGCAGCCCACCGAGCCCACCAACGCCGTCCGCAGCCGTTCCGGCAGGTCGTCCAGGGTGCGCAGGGTCAGCAGGGCCCCCGCGTTCGCGGCCCGCAGCTGCCGCAGCCCCCGCACGGCCTCCGGCGTCACCGCGTGCGTCGCGTCGTCCAGCACGAGCGCGGCGAACAGCGAACGGTCGTGGCGGCCGGTCACCCCGGCGGTGAACTGGGCGAGCAGCAGCCTGGTCAGGATCCGGGCCGCCTCCTGGTTGCCGCGCTCGGGCAGGTCGATCCGCACCCGCAGCGGATGCTGGAGCGCGCTCAGCGAGAACGGCGGCGGCCCGCCCGGACGGCCCCGCCCCTCCAGGAAGCCGTCGAACGCCGGCCGGGTCAGCAGGGCGACCCGGTCCGCCAGCAGCCGTCCGACGTCACCGGCCTCGGCCGCCTGCCGCTCACGCGCGACCAGGTCCCGCCGCGCGCCGTACTCGCCGGCCGCCTCCAACGCCTCGCGCAGCGCGGCGAACGCGACCGGCGAACCGTCCAGCAGCTCCCGGAGCTCCCGCACGCCGGGAAAGCGGTCGTGCGCGGCGCGGTACGGCCCGAGCAGCTGGCCGAGCGCCGTGGCCGCCGCCCGGACGGTCGCCGGCTCCTCCGCCCCGACCAGCGCCTCGGCGAGCAGCGCCGCCGCCTCGTCCGGGTCCTCCACCCCGGCGTAGAGGTCCAGGTCGTGGCGGGAACGCGGATCGCCGAACCGGATGACCACGTCAAAGCCGTCGTCGGGCCCGAGCGCGGCCCGAGCGGCACCCACCGCGACCACGGCGGCCTGACCGCTGAGCGCCTGCAGGCACAGCGCCTCGACGACCGGCCGCACCAACCGGGCCGTCTTGCCCGACCCGGGCGGGCCGACGGCCAGCAGCGAGGTGCCGAGCAGGCGGGGGTCGAGCGCCAGCGCACGCCCCCGGTAGCGGAAGGCGTTCCGGGAGTCGTCCACCGCCGCCCCGATCCGCACCTGGCCGGTGAGCAGGTCGTGGGTGGCGGTCCGCACCGCGAGGTCGCGGGTGCCGGAGGGATGCTCGTACGCGGCGGCGCCACGGGCCCGCACCTCGGCGGCGAACTCCGCGAGCGCCGCGGGCCGCGAGCGCACCTGCCGCCACACCCGTTCGATGCGGACGTAGTCCACGTCCCCCAGGCGGCCCTCGCGGACCTCCCGAGTGAGCAGGTCCGCCTCCGCCGGGAGGCCGGCGGCACGCAGCTCCGGCCAGCGTTCCAGCTCCTCGGGCGCGGCCCGCTCCGGCATCGGCGCCCACTCCTTCGCGGGCGGCTCACCGCCGCGTCCGCGCAGCCGCCGCCACGCGTCGCGCCAGCCGCCTGCCCAGGCGGCGAGCGCCAGCAGCAGCAGCGCGGACAGCAGGTAGTAGACGTTGAAGAAGACCAGCCCCGCGACCGGCTCCATGGTGTGCCACTCGTCCGGCGTGAGCGCCCAGCCCGGCTCCAGCCAGAACGTCCAGGCACCACTCGCGCACATCAGCCCGACGAACACCGCCCCCAGCAGCGCGAGCAGCGCCCGGCGGTACGGCCGCAACGCGGCCGACGGCGCCCCGAGCAGCGCCCCGGCACGCCGCCACGGCTCGGGCGCGAACCGCCGCCACACCTGCCGCCAACGGCCGAACCGCCCGCACAGCCACAGCAGCAGCCCGGCGAACAGCACGTAGTAGAGCCGGGAGGCGGTGTCGAACGCCTCGATGTCACCGCCGGGCTTCCGCCACTCCTGCGGCGTCAGCCACAGCAGCGGCCACAGCCACACCCTGATGTAGCCGTTCCAGCACAGCGACCACACCAGCAGCCCCACCAGCAGCGCGAGCACCGCGCCGCCGAGCAGCTGCCGGTCGCCGACCCGCTCCGGCTCCTCGGCCGGCCCGGCCCGGTGCCCCCGCCGCCACAGCCCCGGGTCCACCTCCGGACGCGGCGCCCGCAGCCACCGCACCAGCGGCGCGGCGCCCACCTCCGGGGCGTGGCCGGGCATCGGCGGAACCGGCGGGGTACGCGGCCCGGGGGGCCTCGCCACGGCCTCGCGTTCGGCTCCGCCACGTCCCGCTTCCGCGCTCATCTGCTGCCCTGCCCCCTGACCACCGACCGGACGCGGTGTCTCGTGCGTGCGTGTGCTTCGTGTGCTCCGTATGCGTCGCGGCCACCAATCTAGAGGAGCACGGCCCCAGTTGAAGGGCCTCCGCCCGCACACCACACGCCCGGCGCGCGGTCTCCGCCCGACCGCCGCACGGCCGCCGCCCGCCGGCGGCCCCCGGGGCCCTCCCCGGCACGAGCGCCCGCTTCTGTCCGCCGCGGCCAACACGACACGGACACTTCTCCTCAGCGGTGCATGTCTCACGGCACCCGCTGCCCCTAGCCTGCGAGAAGCGAGCAGCACACCCCCGTTTTGCCCAAGGAGAGCGCGATGACCGCTTCGACCCCCATGTCAGACCTGTCCGGAGGCCCCTCCCTCCCCCAGGAGAGGCGGGTCGTCACCGCGATTCCCGGCCCGAAGTCGCAGGAGCTGGCCGCCCGCAAGCAGCGCGCGGTCGCCGACGGCGTCGGCAACGTGCTCCCGGTCTACGTCAAGCGCGCCGGCGGCGGCATCATCGAGGACGTCGACGGCAACTCCCTCATCGACTTCGGCTCCGGCATCGCCGTGACCTCCGTGGGCAACAGCGCCGAGGCCGTCGTGCGCCGCGCGACCGAGCAGCTCGCCGACTTCACCCACACCTGCTTCATGGTGACCCCGTACGAGAGCTACGTGGAGGTCGCCGAGCAGCTCGCCGAGCTGACGCCGGGCGACCACGACAAGAAGACCGCGCTCTTCAACTCCGGCGCCGAGGCGGTGGAGAACGCCGTCAAGATCGCCCGCGCGTACACCGGCCGCCAGGCCGTTGTCGTCTTCGACCACGGCTACCACGGCCGCACCAACCTGACCATGGCGCTCACCTCCAAGAGCATGCCGTACAAGCACGGCTTCGGCCCGTTCGCGCCCGAGGTCTACCGGGTGCCGCTGGCCTACCCCTTCCGCTGGCTGACCGGCCCGGAGAACTGCGCCGAGGAGGCCGCGGCGCAGGCCATCGACCAGATCACCAAGCAGGTCGGCGCCACCAACGTCGCCGCGATCATCATCGAGCCGCTGCTCGGCGAGGGCGGCTTCATCGAGCCGGCCAAGGGCTTCCTCCCGCGCATCGCGGAGTTCGCCAAGGAGAACGGCATCGTCTTCGTCGCGGACGAGATCCAGTCCGGCTTCTGCCGCACCGGCCAGTGGTTCGCCTGCGAGGACGAGGGCATCGTCCCCGACCTGATCACCACCGCCAAGGGCATCGCCGGCGGCCTGCCGCTGGCCGCCGTGACCGGCCGCGCCGAGATCATGGACGCCGCGCACGCCGGCGGCCTCGGCGGCACCTACGGCGGCAACCCCGTCGCCTGCGCCGGTGCGCTCGGCGCCATCGAGACGATGCGCGAGCTGGACCTCAACGGCAAGGCCCGCCGCATCGAGGAGGTCATGAAGCCGCGCCTGCGCAAGATGGCCGAGCAGTACCCGGTCATCGGCGACATCCGCGGCCGCGGCGCGATGATCGCGATCGAGCTGGTCCGCCCGGGCACCAAGGAGCCGGCGGCGGACGTCACCGCCGCGCTGGCCAAGGCCTGCCACCAGGCCGGCCTGCTGATCCTCACCACCGGCACCTACGGCAACGTGATCCGCTTCCTGCCCCCGCTGGTCATCGGCGAGGACCTCCTGAACGAGGGCCTCGACCTCCTCGAGAACGCCCTCGCCGAGCTGGCGTGAGCGTGGCGACATGACGTCGCCGTAGCACGACACCCGGCCGGGCCCCGGCGGTGGACCAACCCACCGCCGGGGCCCGGCCGTTTCCACTTCCGGGACGCCGCGACAACCAGCCGCAGAGGGCCAGAGGTCAGCTCCTCGTGTCCCCGACGGGGGGGGTTCAGCCGCGGTCGAGGCCCGCCCGCAGGGCGCGGTCGGCGACCCGGTAGCCGTCCCGGGTCATGGCGCGCCAGACCTCCACGGCGAGTACCGGCTCCTCGGCGGTGATGCGGTCCAGGCTCGCGGCGGACAGGCGCAGCAGTTCCAGGTCCCGCGCGGCGCGGATACAGGTCTCCTGGACGCCGCCGGTACCGAGCGCGAGTTCACCGAAGGAGGTGCCCGCGGTCATCGTGACCAGGGTGCGCGGCCGCCCGTCGGCGCCGTCCACCGTCGCCACGGCCTCGCCGCTGACGATGATGTGCACCCCCGCGAACGGGACCCCGGCGGGCAGCACCACCTCGCCCGCCGCAAAACCGACTCTCTCCAGCGCCGCGTCCACCCGCTCGCGGGCGGCCGGGGACAGGTCCCGCAGCAGCGGATGCTCGCGTACCAGGGCGTGGTCGACGTCCTCGGACGGGCCTCCCGCATGACGGCGCAGCAGTTCGTCCTCACACCACCGCACCGCCGCGTCGAGGTCGGGGAAGACGTGCGAGGCCGACTCCCGCCCGGCGTCGGGGTCCGGGAGCACCCCGTGCGGATCGACGAGCACGCCCTCGGAGCCGGCCTCGCGCAGGGTGTCGCGCAGGGCCAGGAGGGTCACCCGTGCGACGTCGGTGACGTCGTCGATGCGGCGGGCGTCCAGCACGGCGAGCTCGGGCTCGTCCGTCACGACGGAGCGCACGATGCTCTCCGCCCCGGCGAACAGCAGGTCCCCGTGGAGCTCGTAGATCCGGCACCTGTGGCCGACCCGGTCCAGGACCTCCTGGTCGGCTTCGGCGCGACGACGACGCGACGTCGACCGCGAGAGCGGGTAGGCCGCGCGGACCGCGGTGCGAGCGGTCCGGCCGACGTGCATCAGATGCATCTCCATGTCGCGGGACATCCGTTCGCACACCGCCACCCCGCGCGCGCTGTTGCCGTGCGCGTCGAGCCGCGGCGAGAACACCGCGAGCCCGGCCTGGCCGGGCAGGATGGCGATGATGCCACCGCTCACGCCGCTCTTGGCGGGCATGCCCACGGTGGACAGCCAGTCCCCGGCGGCGTCGTACATGCCGCAGGTCGCCATGACGCTCAGCACCTGCTCCACGTCCGTCGCCGGCAGCACGCGTCGGCCCGAGCGGGGCTGCACCCCGCCGTTCGCCAGGGTCGCGGCCATCAGTGCCAGGTCCCGGGTGTCGACCGCGACGGAGCACTGCCGGATGTACTGGTCGAGTGTCGGCTCGGGATCGCCCCGCAGGATGCCGAACTCGCGCAGCAGATGTGCGATCGCCCGGTTGCGGTGGGCGGTCGCCAGTTCCGAGGCGTAGACCGCCTCGTCGAAGCCGAGTTCGCGGCCCGCGAAGTCGCTGTACCACGCGCGGACCCGCCGGAAGCGTTCCTCGGCGTCCGCCCCCGCTACCAGGGACGCCGTGGTGATCGCCCCGGCGTTGATCATCGGGTTCCGCGGCCGGCCGGTTCCGGAAGCCAGGCTGATCTCGTTGAACGCCTCGCCGGAGGGCTCCACGTCCACCTTCTCCGCCACCGCCTTCCTGCCCTGGTCGGCGAGGGCGAGCGCGTAGGTGAAGGGCTTGGAGATCGACTGGATGCTGTACCGCGCTCCGATGTCGCCGACCTCGTAGACGTGTCCGTCCACGGTGGCGAGCGCCAGCGCGAACTGGTCCGGGTCGGCGGCGGCCAGCTCCGGAATGTACCCGGCCACCTCGCCGTCCGTCCCCGCGCACTGCTCGACGATGGCCTCGAGGTACTGCTGCACTGGGCTACGCATGACATCAATGTGCCACCTGACGCCCCGAACCCGGCGCTGCGGCCGCCCGCGCGCCGTACGGGTCGCATGGTCCGCCGGACCGTTCCCGCGGCCACGGGGAACCTCCGCCGGCGGCACGGCGGCCAACCGTCCGTCGAGGGAGTCGCCCGGGAGGGGCCGACGGGATGTCGTGCGTCCGTCGTGGCCGCTTCCGGCCGGTAGCGGTGATGGCGCGTTGTCGCTCACAGCCCGCGGAGCCGGCCGCGCAGGGTGGTCGGGCGGGCGGCCACGCGCCGGCTGACGCCGCGAGACGGCTGCCTCCGTCGCCTCTGGGGAGAGCGGCCCGACCACCGGCGCTCCGGCCGGAGAGGCCCGGTGGCCAGGGCCTGGTGGAGGGCGGTCCGCCGGTCGACGGTGAACCGCGGCGGGACACGGCCGCGACTCGGCCCGCGTGGCTTACGCGTTCGGCTCGGGGCGCTTGTTGTCGATCTCGGCGATGAGGTCTTCGATCAGGGTCCTGATCTGGTCGCGGATGGGGCGGACGGAGTCCACGCCCTTGCCGGCCGGGTCCTCCAGGGCCCAGTCGAGGTAGCGCTTGCCGGGGAAGAACGGGCAGGCGTCGCCGCAGCCCATCGTGATGACGTAGTCGGAGGCCTGGACGGCCTCGGTGGTGAGCACCTTGGGCTGCTGGTCGGCGATGTCGACGCCGACCTCGGCCATCGCCGCCACGGCGGCCGGGTTCACCTGGTCGGCCGGGACGGACCCGGCGGAGCGGACCTCGATCCGGTCTCCCGCGAGGTGGTTCAGGAACCCGGCGGCCATCTGCGAGCGACCGGCGTTGTGGACGCAGACGAACAGCACGGAGGCGAGCGGGGCGGAGGACATGTGTGTTTCCTTGTCTGGGTTGTTCAACGACGGTGTGGGGAAGGGAGGTTCAGCGGTCCGTGAGGGTGGCGAGCAGTTCGGTGACGCGTGCGTCGATGTCGTCGCGGATGCGTCGCACGGTGGCGGGCGGGGCGCCCTCGGGGTCGGCCACCGGCCAGTCGAGGTAGCGGCGGCCGGGCACCACGGGGCAGGCGTCGCCGCAGCCCATGGTGATCACTATGTCGGCGGCCCGGACCACCTCGTCGGTGAGCGGCTTCGGGAACACCTCTGCGAGGTCCACGCCGAGTTCCGCGAGCACCCGGGCCACGCCCGGATCGGCCTCGGACGCGGGCTCGGTACCGGCCGAGGTGGCGGTGACGCGGCCGGCCGCGCGGTGGGTCAGCAGCGCGGCGGCGAGTTGGGAGCGGCCGGCGTTGCGGCTGCAGACGAACAGGACGCGCCGCGGGCCTTCGCCGGGGTCGGACGTGACGTGCGCCAGGGCCGCCAGCCGCTCCTCGGTCAGCCGTTCGGCGAGCACCACGAGGTGGGTGCGGACCCGTGCGGGTTCGGCCAGGCGGCGGTAGGAGTCGGCGAGCAGGTCGCGGACGGTCTCGGGCGAGAACCGGCCGGCGTGTCGCACGGCCAACCGGGCCGCGCCGGCGGCCAGGCGCTCGTCGGGCAGTTCGGTGGCGGACGGGATGGTCATGGAGACCCCTTCGACGGGCCCTTCGGAACCCCGGCTGGTATCAGTGCCGGGTGATGTGACAGTATCAGTCCATGCTGACGTCAGTCGACACTGACCTGATCCGGGTGCTCGCCGACCCGCTCAGGCTCCAGATCGTGACCCTGCTCGCGCGGGAGACGCTGTGCACCACCCACCTCGTGGAGGAGACCGGTGCCCGGCAGACCAACCTCTCCAACCACCTGAGAGTCCTGCGCGAGGCCGGGGTCGTGGAGACCGAGCCGTGCGGACGCTTCACCTACTACAAGCTCCGTCCGGACGTCATCGCCTCGCTCGCCGGCCGGTTCGCCGAACTGGCCGAGACCGCCCGCCATGCGGCCGACAACAAGAGAGCCTGCCCGTGACCCGCACCGAAGCGCCGGCGCCCGCGCCCGAGGCGCCCTCCGTCGTCGCCAAACTGTCGACGCTCGACCGCTTCCTCGCCGTCTGGATCCTCGCCGCCATGGCGGTCGGCCTCGGCCTCGGCCGGCTGGTCCCCGGGATGAACGACGCGCTCGCCGCCGTCGAGATCGGCGGCATCTCGCTGCCCATCGCGCTCGGCCTGTTGATCATGATGTACCCGGTCCTGGCCAAGGTCCGCTACGACCGGCTCGACACGGTCACCGGCGACCGCAAACTGCTGATCGCCTCGCTGGTGATCAACTGGGTGCTGGGCCCGGCCGTGATGTTCGCGCTCGCCTGGATCTTCCTCGCCGACCTGCCGGAGTACCGCACCGGCCTGATCATCGTCGGCCTCGCCCGCTGCATCGCGATGGTCATCATCTGGAACGACCTGGCCTGCGGCGACCGGGAGGCCGCGGCGGTGCTGGTGGCGCTCAACTCCGTCTTCCAGGTAGTGGCGTTCGGCGTGCTCGGCTGGTTCTACCTGGACCTGCTGCCCGGCTGGCTCGGCCTCGGCGACGGCGACCACCTGGACATCTCCATGTGGAAGATCGCGCTCAACGTGGTGATCTTCCTCGGCGTGCCGCTGCTCGCCGGCTTCCTCACCCGCCGGTTCGGCGAGCGCAGGCTGGGTCGTGAGCGCTACGAGTCCGAGTTCCTGCCGAGGATCGGCCCCTGGGCGCTGTACGGGCTGCTGTTCACGATCGTGATCCTCTTCGCGCTCCAGGGGAAGACGATCACCTCCCAGCCGCTGGACGTCGCCCGGATCGCGGTCCCGCTGCTGGTCTACTTCGCCCTGATGTGGTTCGGCAGCTTCGCCCTCGGCAAGGCCATCGGGCTGGCCTACGACCGCACGACCACGCTGGCGTTCACGGCGGCGGGCAACAACTTCGAGCTGGCCATCGCCGTTGCCATCGCGACCTTCGGCGTGACCAGCGGCCAGGCCCTGTCGGGGGTCGTCGGCCCGCTGATCGAGGTGCCCGTGCTCGTGGCGCTGGTCTACGTCTCGCTCGCCTGGCGCCGCAAGTTCACCTCGGTACAGACGGGTTCATGACCTCGAACACCGACGTGGTGGTGGTCGGCGGCGGCCAGTCCGGGCTCGCCGCCGGCTACCACCTGCGCCGACTCGGCGTGGACCACGTCGTCCTGGACGCGCGGACCACGCCGGGCGGCGCCTGGCAGGACGGCTGGGAGTCGCTGCGCCTCTTCTCCCCCGCCGACCACTCCTCCCTCCCCGGCCGGCTGATGCCCGCGCAGCCCGGCGAGACCTACCCGACCGCCACGCACGTGGTGGAGTACCTCGCCGACTACGAGAAGCGCTATGAGCTGCCCGTGCTGCGCGGCACGGGCGTGCACGCCGTGCACCGCGACGGCGACCGGCTGCGGGTGCTCGCCGACACCGGGGAGTGGCGGGCCCGCGCCGTCGTCAGCGCCACCGGCACCTGGTCACGGCCGTTCCTGCCGGCCGTCCCCGGGCGGGCGGACTTCACCGGCCGCCAGCTGCACACCGTCGACTACCGCGACCCCGCCGAGTTCGAAGGGCGGAGCGTGCTCGTCGTGGGAGGCGGCAACTCCGGTGCGCAGATCGCCGCCGACCTCGCCCTGTCCGGCGTCGCCACCACGTGGGCGACCCGCCGGCCGCCGCAGTTCCTGCCCGACGAGGTCGACGGCCGGGCACTGTTCGACGTCGCCACCGCGCGCCGCCGGGCACTCGACGCGGGCCGCGCGGACACCGGCGGCGTCGCCTCCCTCGGCGACATCGTCGCCGTACCCCCGGTGCGCGCCGCCCGGGATGCCGGACTGCTCGCCTGGCGCCCGACGTTCACCCGGCTCACGACCACCGGCGCGGAGTGGCCTGGCGGCGACCGCACCCGGGTCGACGCCGTCGTGTGGTGCACCGGCTTCCGGCCCGCACTGTCCCACCTGGCACCTCTCGGCCTGCGGGGGCCCCAAGGCCACATCGCGACCGACGGCACCCGTGCCCTCGGCGAACCGCGCCTGCATCTGCTCGGCTACGGAGACTGGACGGGGGCGGCCTCCGCCACCCTGATCGGCGTCGGCCGACCGGCGCGGGACGCGGCACGACAGATCGCCGACATGCCGCGCTGAGACGAGCGGCGGCCTCGCCGCCCCAAGGCTGCACTCCCGAGGCCGCACCCCCGAGGTCGCCGCCCCAAGGCGTCTCAGCGGGAGCCGAGCAGCCGGCCCATTCCGGTCAGGACCGAGGGCGCCACCCGGTAGTAGACCCAGGTGCCGCGTCGCTCCGAGGTGAGCAGTCCGGCCTCGCGGAGCTTCTTCAGGTGGTGGGAGACGGTCGGCTGGGAGACGCCGACGTCGGAGATGTCGCAGACGCAGGCCTCCCCGCGCTCGTGGGAGGCGACCAGGGAGAACAGCCGCAACCGCACCGGGTCTCCCAGCGCCTTGAACATCCGGGCGGCCGTCTCGGCCTCCTCGGCGCTGTACGGGCGCTCGGTCAGCGGCGGACAGCACGGGGCCGCCCCGGCCCCCGTGACCGCCAGCGGCAGCGACTCGACGTTCGACATACAGCCATATTGACACGCGTCGAACCGGGGCGGGACAAGCCGCCGCCCGCACCGCACCGCGGCAGGACGCGAGCAGCTCACTGATTCGACATCCCTCTATGTTGACGTTCATCAAATCAGGTGCCAGGCTGACCTCACACGCTATCGACAGATGTCGAATCAGAGGGAGTCGTTGTGAACGCCACCGCCACCGAGCACCTGCCCGTCGTGGTCGTCGGGGCCGGCCCCGTCGGACTGGCCGCCGCCGCCCACCTTCTCGACCGCGGGCTGGAGCCGCTGGTCCTGGAGACCGGCTCGGCCGCCGGGGCCGCCGTACGCGAGTGGGGTCATGTGCGGCTGTTCTCCCCTTGGGGAGAGGTCGTCGACCCGGCGGCGGAGAAGCTGCTCGCCCCCACCGGGTGGGTCCGGCCGGACGCCGCGAGCTACCCGACCGGCCGCGACTGGGCCGAGCACTACCTCCAGCCGCTCGCCGACGCGCTCGGCGAGCACGTCCGCTACGGGGCCACCGTCACCGGCGTCGCCCGCGCCGGCCGGGACAGGGTGCTCGACGCCGAGCGCGAGACCCAGCCGTTTGTCGTCCACGTCGACCACGCGGACGGGCGGCAGGAGCGGCTGTACGCCCGCGCGGTCGTCGACGCCTCGGGCACCTGGCGCACGCCGAGCCCCGCCGGCGCGGACGGCCTGCCCGCACTCGGCGAGCACACGGCCGCCGACCACGTCACCTACCGCGTACCCGACTTCGACGACCCGGCCGTCCGCGCCCGCCACGCGGGCCGACGGACCGCCGTCCTGGGCTCCGGCGCCTCCGCCTTCACCGCGCTGGCCTCCCTCGCCGATCTCGCGCGGACCGGGGAGGGAACCGACACCAAGACCGTGTGGGTGCTGCGGCGCGGAATCTCCGCGAACACGTTCGGCGGGGGCGAGGCGGACCAGCTTCCCGCCCGCGGCGCGCTCGGGCTCGCGGCGAAGGCGGCCGTCGAGGCCGGGCACGCCGAGGCCGTCACCGGCTTCCGCACCACGGAGATCACACGCACGGCGGACGGCCGTCCTGTCCTGGTCGGCGAAGACGGACGTCAACTCGACCCGGTGGACGAGGTCGTCGTCCTCACCGGCCTCCGCCCCGACCTGTCCTTCCTCTCCGAGTTGCGGCTCGCGCTCGACGAGCGGCTCCAGGCCCCGGTGGCCCTCGCTCCCCTGATCGACCCCAACCAGCACTCCTGCGGCACGGTCTACCCGCACGGCCACCGCGAACTGTCCCACCCCGAGCAGGGCGTGTACCTCGTCGGCATGAAGTCCTACGGCCGCGCTCCCACGTTCCTCGCCCTCACCGGCTACGAGCAGGTCCGCTCCGTCGCCGCCGCCCTCGCCGGCGACCTCGCCTCCGCCGACAACGTCGAACTGACCCTGCCGGAAACCGGCGTGTGCGGCGGCGCCGGCCTGCCGCTGACCTCCGTCGCCACCTCCGGGAACGCCGAGCCCGTCACCGCCGGCCAGGGCGGAGGCTGCTGCGGCTCGTGACCACCGTCCACCCGCCGCAGGAGGCCGCGACCGGTCCGGGGGAACGGTCGCGGCCCCGCGCCGCCCTGCCCGCCCTCTGCCTCACCCAGATCACCGGCTGGGGCGTCCTCTACTACGCGTTCCCCGTCCTGAACCCGCAGATCACCGCCGCGACCGGCTGGTCCACCGGTGCGACCACCGCCGCCTTCTCGATGGCGCTGATCCTCTCGGCTCTCACCGGCGTGCCCCTGGGCCGCGCGCTGGACCAGCGTGGACCACGGCTGGTCATGACCGTCGGGTCGGTCCTCGGCACGGCGGGTCTCCTGGTCCTCGCGACCGCCCCGAACCTGCCGGTGTTCTTCCTCGGCTGGGCGCTGACCGGGCCGGCGATGGCCGCCATCCTCTACCAGCCCGCGTTCGCCGCGCTGACCCGCTGGTGGTCCCCCCACCACGTCCGCGCGCTGACGATCGTCACCCTCGCGGGCGGGCTCGCCTCCACCGTCTTCGCACCGCTGACCGCGTTCCTGGCCGAGCACCTGTCGTGGCGCGACACGTACCTGGTGCTGGCCGGCGCACTCGCGGTGGTGACCATCCCCGCGCACGCCCTGGCCCTCCGCGGGCCCTGGCCGGCCGCCCCGCCCGCGCCCCGGGGCCAGTCCGGCGAGGGGGCTGGGCCGGTCGCGCGCAGCCGGCAGTTCCTGCTCCTCGCGCTGGCCTTCACACTCTCCACGTTCGCTCTGTTCGCGGTGGTCGTCGCCCTGGTGCCGCTGCTGCTCGAGCGTGGTTTCAGCAGCACCGAGGCCGCCTGGGCGCTCGGTCTGGGCGGCGCAGGACAGACCCTGGGCCGCGTCCTCTACTCCGGCGTCGCCCGCCACACCACCGTGACCGCGCGGACGACGATCCTGCTGGGCCTGGGAGGCGTCACCACCGCCGCGCTCGCGGTGGTGCCCGGCCCCTACGCGCTCCTGGTCGCCGTGTCGATGGTGGCCGGGATGGTGCGCGGCAACCTCACCCTCCTGAAGGCCACCGCGGTCACCGACCGCTGGGGCGCGACGCACTACGGCCGGCTCTCCGGCCTGCTCGCGGCCCCGGCCACCGTGGCCATCGCCCTCGGCCCCTTCGCCGGCGCCCTCCTGACGGCTCCACTCGGCGGCTACCCCGGCCTCTTCGTCTTCCTCGCCCTCCTCAGCGCACTCGCCGCCCTCTGCGGCCTGGGCACCCGCGTCCAGCCGCCCGCTCGGCGCTGAAAGGTCGAACGGGAGCAGCCGCCGAACAGGGAGGGCGCCGCGCCGGGCGTCGACGCACGTGGTGGATTCCGCCGTCGCGGGGCCGTCGGCCGAGCGGGGGCGCATGATGGAGGCATGCGCACGGTGACGAGGTGCCGGGTGTTCGTCCGGCGGGTGGCGCTGGCGGCCGGCGTCACCGCCGGGCTGGTGGCGGGTGGCCTGGCGCCGGGTGTCGTGAGTGCGGACAGTGGCTCCGCCGCGCAGGTGAGGGCGGCCGTGGCGGGGCCGGAGGTCGAGGAGTGGCCGCCGTTGCCGGGGGACGTCGACGCGTGGGTGGAGACGATGGAGGCGCACGGGATCGAGTGGGACGAGGAGGAGGAGCGGAGGCCGTCGCATCCGGTGGTCGGGCCGGTGCTGAGCTGGACCGGTCAGACCGCCTTCGAGCCCGGCGATCCGCTGTACGGCGCCAACGCGGTCGCCGACGCCGACCGGGAGCTTCTTCTGACGGGGTGCGCCGTGTTGGGCGCTGCCGAGAGCGGGGAACTTCCGGAACGCACCGACTCGTTCTTCGGCGACTGTGTGACGGCGGCCGAGGTGGAAGGTGTCGATGCGGAGCGGGCCGAGGAGTGGATCGCCAGGGAGCTGGCGGTCATGGCGAGGAGCGGGGAGACGCGGTGCGAGGACCTCGACATGGGGCCCGCGACGCTCCGCCTTGTTGTCGCGGTTGTCGCCGTGCCCACCGCCACGGTCGAGGTGCTGCCCGTGGAGGTCGGCGAGGCGACCCGCGAGGAGGGTGAGGCGTCCGCTCTGTGCTGAGCGGGCTGGGCGGGCCGAGCGGCCTGGGGTCGGCTGCGCCGGGGGCGTGAAGGTCCTGTGCGGGGGCGATGAGTGTTCGGCCGGTGGGGTGCCGGGTGTTGTCGGCACTGTCGTACGGTGCTGGCGGATGCAACCGTCGGTGCGCACGGGGTCCGCCCGCTCCGGGGCGGGGCGTGCGCTTCCGCCCAGCACCGGACAGCCGGACGGCCGTCCGCCCCAGACCCCCCGGGGCGTGCGGTGACCGGCCTCCCGGGCGACACCACCGGGGGCCGCCCGGCGCGTGCGCGCGCCGGGCGGTTTCCGCTGTTCGCGGCGGGCGCGTTGGTACTGCTGGTGGTGGTGTGTTGGCAGGTGGCGGTCGACGGGCCGTTGGCGGTGTGGGACGAGTCGGTGTCGCGGCGGTGGCGGCAGTCGTCGCCGGAGGACCACGGCGGGGGTCGGGCGCAGGTGGCGGCCGATCTCGGGGCGCTGACGGTGGCGCTTCCGGTGCTGGCCGCCTCGATGGTCGTGTTCTGGTGGTGGACGCGTCGGTGGCGGCCGGTGGTGTGCGCCGCGGGGGCGATGGCGGCCGTGCCGGTGCTGGTGGTGCCGTTGAAGGTGTTGTTCGACCGGCCGGGTCCGGTGACGGGTTCGGGCTACTTCCCTTCCGGGCACACGGCGACGGCCGTGGTGGCCTACGGGTGTGCGGCGCTGCTGTTGTCGTCGGTGGCCCGGTCGGCCGTGCTGCGGTGGATGCCGGTGCCGGTGGCCGTGCTGCTTGTGGTGGCCACCGGCGCCGGTCTGGTGCGCCGGGCGTATCACTGGCCGCTGGACGTGCTGGCCAGCTGCGCGTTGGGCGGGCTGCTGCTGCTCGCGGTGGCTTCGCTCAGCGGTGGCCGTCGGATCGGTGGGCGTCGGCCAGGCGGGCGGCGGCCTCGTGCATCGCCAGCTCCAGGGTCACCGGGTCGGTGAGGGTGCCGTCGCCGTCGGGGGGCACGAGCCAGCGCACGCCGCCGGTTCGGCGGCCCGGATAGGGGACGACGATCCAGGTGCCGCGGCCGGCGGCCCGTACTCCGGTACCGAGCCAGCGGGCGGCGGTGCCCGAGGGGACGAGGAAGCCGGTGCGTGAGTCGCCGAAGTCGGCGAGTACGGGGCCTGGCCGGTCGACGAGGCCGGTCAGGACCTCCAGAGTGAGCCCGCCGAGCGTGCCGGCGAGGATCAGCACGTCCCAGTGCAGTCCTGCCGGGAGCAGGGTCACGGCGAGCGGGTTGCGCTCCCACTGCTGTCGGCACTCCTCCGGGTCGGGCGCCGCCGCGGCCAGCCATTCCACCGCTCGTCTGGTCGCCGTCTCGCCGTTCATGTGTCCCAACCTCTCCCACTGCGTCGCCCGGCCTTCGGGCGGTGGCCAGCAGGGAGAGCGGGTGGGGCGGCCGGCATTACGCGGGTGTGGGCGAGTTCACCGGGCGGGTGTTACCCGGGGTTCATGTTCGAATTC
>NZ_WMLF01000450.1 GCF_014156695.1 Streptomyces durbertensis
CTGACGTTCTCCACGGTCACCGAGAAGGAGAACCGGTCGCCCCGGTAACGGATGCGCGCCACGTCCACCACGGCGCCCGTGTCGTCGTAGGTGATCCCGGTGTAGTGCAGGATCGGGCTCAGCAGCGGCACGTCGAGCAGCCGTGCGGTCTCCGGATCGGCCAGCCGGGCCTCGACGGTGTCGGTGATCCGGCTGATGCGCACTCCGACCTCGTCGCGCAGCAGCTTGGTCATCGGCATCCGGGTCAGCACCGCCGGGTCGACGTGCGCGGCCACGGCGGCCGGGATCAGGTTCTCCGCCCAGTTGGTCGGCTCGCCGGTGACCCGGTCGCGGCGCAGCCGCCGGAAGCCGACGACCTCGCGGTCGCCGAAGTGCTCCGCCAGTTCGGCGGGCACGGGTGCCGGGCCGTGGCCGAGCAGCGTGGTGTCCTCACCGGACTGCTGGGCCACGATCGCGTCGACGGAGCCGAGCAGCCGTACCGTCCGCTCCCGTCTGGCCTCCGCCTCGATGAAGGTGCCGCGCCGGCGGTGCCGGCTGATCAGGCCCTCCGACTCCAGCTCCTTGAGCGCCTGCCGCATGGTCAGCACGCTGACGCCGTAGTGCTCGGCCAGCGCCTCCTCGGTGGGCAGCCGCAGCGGGGCGTCCGGGGACCTGCCCAGGATGGACGCCCGCAGCGACTGCGACACCTGGTACCACAGCGGCAGCTTGCGGTTGAGCGAGAGTGAGTCAGGGGCGAAGACGGACAAGGCACCTCCCGGCCACTCATACTACGAGCGGAAGTGCCGCTCCAGCCCCCGCCAGACGTCGTCGTAGCCGCGCTGGAGGTGGTCGGCGGCCCCGGCCTGCTCGGTGCAGACCACCGGCCAGCGCGTCTCGAACATGAAGGCGAGGCCGTCGTCGACCTTCTGCGGCACGAGTTCGGCCGCGCTGGCCCGGTCGAACGTCTCCCGGTCGGGGCCGTGCGCGGACATCATGTTGTGCAGTGAGCCGCCGCCGGGGACGAAGCCCTCCGCCTTGGCGTCGTAGGCGCCCTCGACGAGGCCCATGTACTCGCTCATCACGTTCCGATGGAAGTACGGCGGCCGGAAGGTGTCCTCGCCGACGAGCCAGCGCGGCGCGAAGACGACAAAGTCGACGTTGGCCAGCCCCGGGGTGTCGGTCGGGGAGGTCAGCACGGTGAAGATCGACGGGTCCGGGTGGTCGTAGCTGATCGTCCCGATGACGTTGAAGCGCCGCAGGTCGTAGACGTACGGGGTCAGGTTGCCGTGCCAGGCCACGACGTCCAGCGGGGAGTGCGGGTACCGCGCCGCCCACAGGTTGCCGCCGTACTTGTTGACCACCTCCACCTCGCGCTCGGCCTCCTCGAAGGCCGCCGTCGGGGCGAGGAAGTCGCGCGGGTTGGCGAGGCCGTTCGCCCCGATGGGGCCGAGGTCGGGCAGGACGAAGGGGGCGCCGTAGTTCTCGCAGACGTAGCCGCGCGCGGCGTCGGCCAGCAACTCCACCCGGAAGCGCACCCCGCGCGGGACGAGCGCGATCTGCGAGGGTTCGACGGCCAGCCGGCCGAACTCGGTGTGCAGCAGCAGGCCGCCGCTCTCCGGGACGATCAGCAGCTCGCCGTCGGCGTCGGAGAAGACCCGGTCGGTCATCGAGGCGTTGGCGTGGTACAGGTGCACGGCCATGCCGGAGCGCTGCAGGGGGTCGCCGTTGCCGCCGACGGTCCACAGCGAGGAGAGGAAGTCGGTGCCGGCGGGCGGCTCCGGCAGCGGGTTCCAGCGCAGCCGGTTGGGGTCCGGGACGGCGGTGAACGGGCCGGACCGCAGGGCGCCGTTGTCCACGCGGTGGAAGGCCGGGTGCGCGGCCGACGGTCGGACGCGGTACAGCCAGGACCGGCGGTTGTGCGCCCTGGGCTGGGTGAACGCCGTACCGCTGAGCTGCTCGGCGTACAGGCCGAGCGGCGCGCGCTGGGGCGAGTTGCGGCCGACCGGCAGCGCGCCCGTGACCGCCTCGCTGCTGTGCTCGTTGCCGAAGCCGGAGGAGTACTCCAGCTCCTGGGCCGTCTTCCGGGCCAGCTCCCGGGCCGTCCCGCGTGCCTGCTCGCCGTCGCTCATCGTCTCGCCGCTCCCGCCGCTGTCGACCGTTATTCCTATGCATGACCATAGGAATAAGTGGGGACCCGGGCAAGCCCCCGCGCGGGGGAGTCGGGGCGCGGGCTTCGGACGTCGGCCGGGAACAGCCGGGAAGGGGTGGCATCCGGTAACTAGCGGCGCTAGTTTGTCTCCATGCAGGCACACGACGCGATGTTCATCGACGGATCCTGGCGGCCTCCGCTGGGCACCTCCGCCATCGAGGTCCGCGACCCCTCCCACGAAGGTGTCATCGGCGAGGTGCCGGCCGGCGGCGCCGCGGACGTGGACGCCGCCGTCGCGGCGGCCCGCGCCGCCCTCCCCGGCTGGGCGGCCACCGCACCCGCCAGGCGGGCCGAGCACCTCACCGCGCTGCGCGACGCGCTGGCCGCCCGCCGGGAGGAGATCGCCGACACCGTCACCTCGGAACTCGGCGCGCCGCTCTCCTTCGCCAGGGCCGTCCACGCCGACCTCCCGATCACCGTGGCCGGGTCCTACGCGCGGCTCGCCGCCACGTACGAGTTCGAGGAGCGCGTCGGCAACTCCCGCGTCTTCCAGGACCCGGTCGGCGTCGTCGGCGCCATCACCCCGTGGAACTACCCGCTGCACCAGGTCGTCGCCAAGGCCGCGCCCGCGCTGGCCGCCGGCTGCACGATGGTCCTCAAACCCGCCGAGGACACCCCGCTGGTCGCCCAGCTGTTCGCCGAGGCGGTGGCCGCCGCCGGCCTCCCGCCCGGCGTGTTCAACCTCGTCACCGGTCACGGCCCGGAGGCCGGCGAGGCGCTGGCCGGCCACCCGGACGTCGACATGGTCTCCTTCACCGGCTCCACCGCCGTCGGCGCCCGGATCGGGGCCGCCGCGGGACGGGCGGTCAGGCCCGTCGCCCTGGAACTCGGCGGCAAGTCCGCGAACGTCGTGCTTCCCGGCGCCGACCTGACCCGCGCGGTGAAGGCGGGCGTGGCGAACGTCATGGCCAACTCCGGTCAGACGTGCAGCGCATGGACACGGCTGCTGGTCCACGAGAGCCACTACGAGGAGGCCGTGGAGCTGGCGGTCGCCGCCGCCGCCCGGCACCCCGTCGGAGACCCGCGCGCCGACGGCACCCGGGTGGGCCCGCTGGTCAGCGCCGCACAGCGGGAGCGGGTCACCGGCTACCTGGAGAAGGGCCTCGCCGAGGGCGCCCACGCGGCGTGCGGCGGGCCCGGCGTCCCGGCCGGCCTGGCCCGCGGCTACTACGTGCGGCCCACGGTGCTCGCCGGCGTCACCCCGGAGATGACGGTCGCCCAGGAGGAGATCTTCGGTCCGGTGCTGGCCGTGCTGAGCTTCGTGGACGCCGAGGACGCGCTGCGGATCGCCGACGGCACCGACTACGGCCTCTCCGGCGCGGTCTGGGCACGCGACGAGGAGGAGGCCGTCGCCTTCGCCCGCCGGCTGCGGACCGGGCAGGTGGACGTCAACGGCGGCCGCTTCAACCCGCTGGCGCCCTTCGGCGGCCACAAACGCTCGGGCGTCGGCCGCGAGTTGGGCCGGCACGGGCTGACCGAGTACCTGCACACCCAGTCCCTGCAGTTCTGAGCGACCGGCACCTGAGCAGCCCGGTTCTGAGCGACCCGCATTTGAGCGACCCCCAGTTGAGCGACCCGAACAGTCCGCGCGCAGTTCCTCTCGGGAAGGCCACCGTCTGATGTCTACCGTCCGCGCCGCAGTGCTGCCCGCCGTGGGAGCGCCGCTGGAGATCACCGACATACGCGTTCCCGAACCCGGCCCCGGCCGGGTGAGGGTGCGGCTGGCCGCCGCCGGCGTCTGCCACTCCGACCTCTCGCTCAGCAACGGCACCCTGCGCCAGCCGGTGCCGGCGGTGCTGGGCCACGAGGGCTCCGGCACGGTCGTGGCCGTCGGCGAGGGGGTGGAGACGGTGGCGCCGGGGGAGCGGGTTGTCCTGAACTGGGCGCCCGCGTGCGGCGCCTGCCACCACTGCGCGGAGCTGGCCGAGCCCTGGCTCTGCCTCCACGCGGGCGCCGCCACCACCGTGCCGTACGCCGAGAGCGCGCGGGGCGCGCAGCTCTATCCGGGGCTGAGCGTCGCCGCGTTCGCGGAGGAGACCGTGGTCCCGGCGAATGCCGTGCTGCCGCTGCCGGACGGGGTGCCGCTGGTCGACGCCGCCCTGCTCGGCTGCGCGGTGCTCACCGGGCACGGCGCGGTCAACCATGCCGCCCGGGTGCGGAAGGGCGAGTCGGTGGCGGTGTTCGGGCT
>NZ_WMLF01000451.1 GCF_014156695.1 Streptomyces durbertensis
AGCAGGGCCTGTTCGGCGGCTGACCACCGCCGGGCCGACAGGTCGGCGCACGTCCGCGTCCGGCGCCACCAGGAACCCCGGTCGGCCGTCGGACGTTGTTCCACAGGCGTGGGCTCGCTTAGACTCCGCCGATGCCGTCCCTTATCAGACGGCAGACCATCCCCGACCCCCAGGCCGCCTCCCCGCGGTCGTACGAAGGACACTCTTCCGCCGTGGACATCGCATTTCTCCTCCCCTTCATCGTGCTCATCGGAGCCATGTTCCTGATGACCAGGTCTGCCAAGAAGAAGCAGGAGCAGGCCATGAAGATGCGTGATCAGGTACAACCGGGCACCGGTGTCAGGACGATCGGCGGCCTGTACGGCCGGGTGAAGGAGGTCGGCGACGACACCGTCCTGCTCGAGGTCGCCCCGGGTGTCACCTCGCTCTTCGCGAAGAACGCCATCGGCGCGATCCTGGAGGACGACGAGTACGAGGCCATCGTCAACCCGGAGGCGCGGCTCGACGAGGACACCCCGGTCGTACCGGACGACGCCTCGTCCCTGACCGCGACCGAGGACACCGCGACCGCCGGGGACACGGCGGCCGCCGGGGACGACAAGCCGAACCTGGTCAAGGACGCCGACGCCGCCGCCGACGACGCCGAGACGCCCAAGGCCACCGGGGGCGAGAACGCCGAGGAGACCAAGAAGGACGGCGAAAGCGGTTCGAAGTAAGCGGGCGCGCCGCCGGCCGGTGACCGGCCGCCGGCGGCACCCCGTTCCGAACACCACTTCGCACCGGCCGGTAACCACCGAGCGCGGGCGGCTGGACAGGGAGAGACGAGAAGGTGGCAACACCGAAGAGGCGCCGTAGTTCCACGGGGGCGCAGGGGAGGCCGTTGCGTCCGCTGCTGCTGGCGCTGACGTTGATCGTGGTACTGACCGGCGGGATGTTCCTGGCCGGCGCGACCACGCCGCGCCTGGGCATCGACCTCGCGGGCGGCACGAGCATCACGCTTTCGGCGAAGGACCAGCCCGGCAAGGGTGACGCCGTCAACGAGGCCAACATGAAGACCGCCGCGTCGATCATCGACCGACGCGTCAACGGCCTTGGTGTCTCGGAGGCGGAGGTCACCACCCAGGGCGACCGCAACATCGTCGTCAACATCCCGCGCGGGACCGACGAGAAGCAGGCCCGCGAGCAGGTCGGCACCACCGCCGAACTCGGCTTCCGAAAGGTGCTCACCGCCGGTGACGCCACCCCGCCGCCCGGCGCCGGCGACACGGACGACACGTCCGCGGACGGCAAGAAGGACGACGGCAAGGCCGACGACAGGAAGGCCGAGGACGCCGACGGCAAGAACGACGCCGAGGCCTCGCCGTCCAACGAGCCGAGCACCCAGGGCGCCCGCGCCGGCGCGGTGAACGCCAAGGCCAACGAGACCCCCTCGCCCAGCCCCACCAACGGTGAGGAGCAGGGCGAGGAAGAGGGCAAGAAGGACGAGGACGCCCCGTCCGACCAGCCCCCGGCCGAAGGCGGCATCCCCGCCGACGTGATCAAGCGCTTCGAGCAGCTCGACTGCAGCACGCAGGCCGCCCGGGCCAAGGCGAACCGCGCGGTCGCCGAGTCCGAGCCGGGCGACCTCGTGGCCGCCTGTGACCGGGAGGGCATGGCCAAGTACGTGCTCGGCCCCGTCGAGGTTCCGGGCACGGACGTCACCGAGGCTGCTGCGGTTTTCGACACCGAGAAGGCGCAGTGGGTCGTGAACATGAAGTTCAGTTCTGCTGGCAGCAAGAAGTTCGCCCGGGTCACCGACGAGATCAGGGTGATGGCCCCGCCGCAGAACCAGTTCGCCATCACGCTCGACGGCGAGGTCGTCTCCGCACCTTCGGTGGACACCCGTATCTCGGGAAGCGCCGAGATCCGCGGTAGGTTCACCCAGGAGGAGGCCCAGGACCTGGCCAACATCCTCAAGTTCGGTGCCCTGCCGATCAGCTTCGAGGAGGCCAACGTCCTCACGATCTCCCCGACGCTGGGGGGTGAGCAGCTGAAGGCGGGTCTGATCGCCGGCGCCATCGGCCTCGCCCTGGTCGTGGGCTACCTGCTCTTCTACTACCGGGCGCTCGGCCTCGTGGCGGTCCTCAGCCTGGCGGCGATGGGCGGCTTCACCTACGTGATCATGAGTTTGCTGGGCCCGGGCATCGGGTTCGCGCTCAGTCTGCCGGCCGTCTGCGGTGCGATCGTGGCGATCGGTATCACGGCGGACTCCTTCATCGTCTACTTCGAACGCATCAGGGACGAGGTGCGCGACGGCCGGAGTGTGCGCACGGCCATCGAGCGCGCCTGGCCGCGCGCGCGGCACACCATCCTCATCTCGGACGTGGTGTCCTTCCTGGCGGCCGTGGTGCTGTTCTTCGCCGCCGTCGGCTCGGTGCAGGGCTTCGCGTTTGTGCTCGGCCTGACGACGCTGCTGGACATCGTGGTCGTCTTCCTGATCACCAAGCCGCTCACCAGCCTCCTGGTGCAGCGCCCGTTCTTCGCGAACGGCCACCGCTGGTCCGGTCTGGACGCCAAGCGTCTGGGCGCCCAGCCGCCCATCCGGGGCCGCCGCCGGACCCCGCTCACCGCCGAACCGAAGGAGGCCTGAGATGTCGCGACTCGGCGAACTGGGCGGCAAGCTCAACCGGGGCGAGGTGGCGATCGAGTTCGTCAAGCGCCGCAAGATCTGGTACCTGATCACCGCGGTCATGCTGGTGATCTCGCTCGGCGGCCTGCTGGGCAAGGGCCTGTACATGGGCGTGGAGTTCCAGGGCGGCGCGGTGTTCACCACCCCGCCGACCTCGATCTCCGTCGAGGAGGCCCGCACCGAGGCCCAGCAGTCCTCCGGCAGCGACGCCCGGGTGCAGCGGCTGGGCAACGACTCACTGCGCATCACCGTCACCGGGCTGGACAGCGAGACCTCCAACAAGACCCGCGAGGCGCTCGCCGGCAAGCTCGGCCTGGAGACCGAGCAGCTCGACGCCGAACTGGTCGGCCCCAGCTGGGGTGAACAGATGACCAGCAAGGCGCTCACCGGCATGGTGATCTTCCTGGTGCTGGTGACGGTCTATCTGTCGATCGCCTTCGAGTGGCGCATGGCACTGGCGGCGCTGCTCGCGCTGCTGCACGACCTGTTGATCACCGTCGGCGTCTACGCGCTCGTCGGCTTCGAGGTCACGCCGGGCACGGTCGTCGGTGTGCTGACGATCCTCGGCTACTCGCTGTACGACACGGTGGTGGTGTTCGACAAGGTCAACGAGAACACCAGCAGACTCGGCAAGGACACCCGGTTCACCTTCGCGGAGCTGGCCAACCGCGGCCTGAACGCCACCGTGGTGCGGTCGGTGAACACCTCGATCGTGGCGCTGCTGCCGGTCGGCGCGCTGCTGTTCATCGGCGCCGGTCTGCTCGGCGGCGGCATGCTCAAGGACATCGCGCTGTCGCTGTTCATCGGCCTGGCCGCCGGTACCTACTCGTCGATCATGATCGCCACCCCGCTGGTGGTCGACCTCAAGAAGACGGACTCCGCCGCGAAGGCGCACGACCGCCGGGTCCTGGCCAAGCGCGCCAAGGCCGCCAAGGGCGAGGACGTCGACCAGGACGACTCCGAGGAGCCGGGCGGTGCCACCGCCGTCTCCGACGACGACCCGGACGACGACGCCGAGGAGGCGCCGGCGGCGGCGGGCGCGGGCGGCCGGGCCGGCCGCGCCCAGGGTCGCGGCCGCGCCGCCGGGAGGCGGCGGTGACCGAGGAGACGACGGCGACCGAGCCGGCTCCCGCCCTCTCCTGCGAGCAGCTGGGCGGCCTGCTGCGTGACCGCATCCGGGACGTCCCCGACTACCCCAAGCCCGGGGTCGTCTTCAAGGACATCACGCCGCTGCTGGCCGACCCGGTCGCCTTCACCGCGCTCACCGACGCGTTCGCGCGGCGCTGCGCCGACCTGGGCGTGACAAAGGTGCTGGGCCTGGAGGCCCGCGGCTTCATCCTCGCCGCGCCCGTCGCGGTGCGGGCGGGTGTCGGCTTCGTCCCGGCCCGCAAGGCCGGCAAGCTGCCGGGGGCGATCCTCAGCCAGGCGTACGACCTGGAGTACGGCAGCGCCGAGATCCAGGTGCACGCCGACAGCCTGGCCGCCGGCGACCGCGTCCTGGTGATAGACGACGTGCTGGCCACCGGTGGCACGGCGGCCGCCTCGGTCGAGCTGGTCCGCCGGGCCGGTGCCCGGCTGGCGGGCGTGAGCGTGCTGCTGGAGCTGGGCTTCCTCGCCGGACGTGAGCGGCTGACCGGCGCGCTCGACGGCGCCCCACTGGACGCCGTGCTCACCGTCTGAG
>NZ_WMLF01000452.1 GCF_014156695.1 Streptomyces durbertensis
CGGCGGGCCCGCGTCACGCCCGGCGCCGGTCAGGCTGCCGCGGGCGGGTCAGGCCGCCGACGCGGGTCCGGCTGCCGGCGCCGGCAGCCTCAGCCAGTCCGGAAGGCCCTCCCCGTCCCGGAGGTTGAGGGCCAGCAGCAGCGCGTCCGCCGGCGTCGGCTCGAACGGCCGTACCAGCAGCCGCATCCCCGCCTCCGCCGGAGTCCGGTCCGCCTTGCGGTGGTTGTCCGCCGCGCACGCCGCCACGGTGTTGAGCCAGGTGTCACCGCCGCCGTGCGACCTGGGCACGATGTGGTCGACCGTGGTCGCGCGACGCCCGCAGTAGGCGCAACGGTGGCGGTCCCGCACCAGCACACCGCGCCGCGACCACGGCGCCCGTTGTCGGAACGGCACTTTCACGTACCGCCGCAGCCGGATCACCTGCGGCACGGGGAGTTCGACCTGCGCGGCACGGACCTTCCGCCCGCTGTGCGCCTGCTCGACCACGGCCTTGTTCTGCATCACCAGGACCACCGCCCGTCGAAGCGCCACCGTCGCCAGTGGCTCGAAGCTCGCGTTCAGAACCAGCGTCTCGCGCACGTCCACCTCCCCGTCAGGCCCGCCGGGCGGCGGGTGGCACCACTGTGCCGGTGCCCCTTCCGACCGACAACGCAATTTCCCCGCGCTGTACGACGGGTGACCGAAGCGGAACGTGCGGGGGACGGGACGACGGCGAGCGGACGGCGCACCCGCGTGGCCCCGGCGGCGGAGACCGCCCCGCACCGGGCCGGCCCACCGACAGGGCCCACCGACCCGGCACACAGAAGGGCCCGGACGGCGGCCCGGTGAGGCCGTCCGCCCGGGCCCCGCGACTCGTCCGCAGACGAGCCGGAAGCGCGCCCGGAGGGCTGCTGCGCGGTGGTGCGGTGGTGCGGTGGTGCCTAGAGCTCACGCTCCTCGTACTCCGCGACGAGCTGCGCACGGCCGATGGCCTTGAACCGCAGGTTGAAGCCGACGACCGCCGGGGTCGCGCCCTCGTCGAGGCCCAGCTTGTCCTCGCCGACGGCGTAGACGGTGAACACGTACCGGTGCGGCCCGTCGCCGGGCGGCGGCGCCGCGCCGCCGAACTCGGCCGTGCCGTAGTCGTTCCGGACCTGCACCGCGCCCGCCGGCAGCCCGGTGAAGTCGCCGCTGCCGGCGCCGGTCGGCAACTCGGTGACGTCGAGCGGGATGTCGAACACCGTCCAGTGCCAGAAGCCGCTGCCCGTCGGCGCGTCCGGGTCGAAGCAGGTCACCGCGAAGCTCCTGGTGTCCTCCGGGTAGCCCTCCCACCGCAGGTGCGGGGAGGTGTTGCCGGCCGCGTACACCTGCGCCGACCCGAGCGTGCCACCGTCCTCCACGTCGTCGCTGACCACGGTGAAGGAGGCCACCGGGGGGTGGAAGTCGTGGGGGAGCGGACGCCGTCGCTGCTCGGTCATGTGATGCCTCCTCGTCGCGAACTTCGGTGCCCGGCCAGCCTAACCAGCCGGCGCCGGGCACTGCTGGCAGCATGTCGGAGTGCTCAGAAGGATATTGCCCGCCCTCGTGGCCGCCCTCGCCCTGCTGCTGACCGGTTGCGGCACAGACAGCCCCACCACCCCGGGACCCGACGGGACGCCCGGCGTCACGGCCACACCCGAGTGGGCCGAGGGCCTGCCGCTTGTCACCCCCGCCGAACTCCCCGACGAGGCCCGGGAGACGCTGCGCCTCATCGACGCGGACGGCCCGTTCCCCTACGCCAAGGACGGCAGCGTCTTCGGCAACTACGAACGCCGGCTGCCGCGGCAGGACAGGGGCTACTACCGCGAATACACCGTGCCCACGCCCGGCGCCCGCAACCGCGGCGCCCGACGCATCGTCACCGGCAGCGAGGGCGAGCGTTACTACACCAGCGACCACTACGAATCGTTCAAGGCTGTGGTGAACCCATGACTCTTCCCCTCCCGGCCATGCCCGACCCCTCGGTGGCGGGCCTGCTCGACGGCTCGGTCCCGCCGGGCGTGTACCTGTGGGAGCCGCCCCCCGCCGGGACCCGCGTCACGGAGGTGCTGGACGCCGCGCGCGCCGTACGCTGGCGCACCGCGCTCACGCCACTCGAAGGAGTGACGGACAAGGCCGCCTTCCTCGCGGCCTGCCAGTCGGGCATGGAACTGCCCGACTGGTTCGGCCGGAACTGGGACGCCCTGGCGGACTGCCTCACCGACCTCTCCTGGTGGGAGGAGGACAACCCGGAGGGCTACCTCTTTGTCCTCACCGGCTGGGCCGACTTCGCGGCGTCGGCGCCGGAGGACGCCACGACCGCGACCGACGTGCTCACCGCCTCCGCGGGCTTCTGGTCGGCGCGCGACACACCGTTTGTGGCCCTGCTCGGCTGAGCGGCCGCGCCGGTTCGGCCGCGCGTCGCCCGGACCCCGGTGGCGGAGCGCTCCTCGGAGCGCCCCGCCACCGGGGTCCGGGCTGCCGCATTCGATCGCGGGGCCCGTCAGAACCACTTGCGGCGACCGCCCACCTCCGCCAGCCAGTGGTTCAGGTAACCCGCCCAGTCGGTCTGGTGGAAGTCGCCGAGGCCCACCTGGAAGCAGCGGTACGAGTCGCTGCTTCCGCTGAAGAGGCCCGGCTTCTTGTCCATCTCCAGGACCACGTCCATCGCCTGCCCGTCCGCGACGAACGACAGCTCGACCTCCTTCAGCCCCCGGTACCGCTCCGGGGCGTGGAACTCGATCTCCTGGTAGAACGGCAGCTGCTGCCGGGTGCCGCTGATCATGCCCTTCTCCAGGTCGGCGCTCTTGAAGCGGAAGCCGAGGGCGCCGAACGCGTCCAGAATCGCCTGCTGCGCCGGCAGCGGGTGGACGGCGACCGGGTCGAGGTCGGTGGAGTCGATGGCCCGGGCGATGTCCAGCTGGGTGGTCACGCCCACGTGCATGCCGGTCAGATGCTGGCCGAGGAAGCACGTGACCGGCGTCTCCCACGGGATGCCCAACGCGAACGGCACCGTGTGCACGGCACCGGGCGCCAGCTCGAACGCCCCGCCCAGCTGCTGCTGGTGGAACGACATGTCCTCCCGACGCTCGCCGTCCTGCGTCTCCACCTCCACGCGGGCCTGGAGCCCCACCGAAAGACCCTGGACACGCTGGGCGACCGAGCCGCCCTCGATGCGGACCTCCCCGTGCACCACACCGCCCGGCAGCACGTTGGGCTCCGACAACACCGTCTCCACCGACGCACCGCCGATGCCCATCGACGCGAACAGCTTCTTGAGAGCCATCTTTTCTCCCCGGGACTCGACTACGCTCGAACGACATGATCTCCGGCCGTGACCGTACTGCTCTGCCCCGCACCTTCTTCGACCGCCCCGTACTCGACGTCGCCCCGGACCTGCTCGGCCGCATCCTCGTCCGCACCACCCCCCGCGGCCGGATAGCGCTGCGCCTCACGGAGGTGGAGGCGTACGACGGGGAGCGGGACCCGGGCTCGCACGCCTACCGGGGCCGCACCGCGCGCAACGCCGCGATGTTCGGCCCGCCCGGACACGCCTACGTCTACTTCACCTACGGGATGTGGCACTGCCTGAACCTGGTCTGCGGTCCCGAGGGCAAGGCGAGCGGAGTGCTGCTGCGGGCGGGGGAGATCGTCTCCGGCCTGGAGCTGGCCCGCGCCCACCGCCCCAACGCCCGCCGCGACACCGAGCTCGCCAAGGGGCCCGCCCGCCTGGCGACCGCACTGGACGTCGACCGCGCGCTGAACGCTGTCAACGTCTGCCTCGCGGAGTCGGACGGCGAGGCACTGGAGGCCACCGAGCCGGACGGGGAACTCGGTGTCCTGGCGGGCCGGCCGCCCGCCCGCCGCCACATCCGCACCGGGCCGCGCACCGGAGTCGGCGGGGAGGGCGCACCGTACCCGTGGCGCTTCTGGATCGGCGACGATCCGACGGTCAGCCCCTACCGCGCACACCAGCCGCGGAGCCGTGCACGGCTGAAGACAGAGGCGACTTGACTCTGCCAGCCCCGACGCCTAACGTAGTCCGAGCCGCAACAAGAGGCGGCGGGGAAGCGAAGGCCGGTCAAGGCCCTACAGCACCCGCCGAACCGGGCGGCACAACTACCAGAAGCGGATCACCTGAGGGTGTGCCAGAGGCATGCCGTCACGTATTCCAGAAGAGCTCGATTATGAGTTCCGCGGAAGAAACGCTAAAGTAGTGAACACCGAAGGGAAGCGCCCGGAGGAAGCCCGGAAGGGAATCCGAAGGAAGCGTCCGTTCCTTGAGAACTCAACAGTGTGCCAAAAGTCAACGCCAGATATGTTGATACCCCGTCCATCCCACGATG
>NZ_WMLF01000453.1 GCF_014156695.1 Streptomyces durbertensis
CGCCCGCCCCGGCCCGCTCACGCGGCGGCGGCGTGACGTTGCCGCGGAAACGATCCGCCTGCGCCACAAAGGCGAACGGAACCTGCTCTCCGCGTCGGAACATGGCAAATCCTCCCCCAACTCTCATCTCGGTCTCACACGTACAGACGTGCGGAGGTCCCGAGAAGTTGCCCGCGTACGGCAACTTCTCGGACACGGTCGGCCTCCCTGCCCGCCGACCGGATCCGGACCACCGGTGGAAGCCGCCTACCCGAGGAGGCATAGGGTGAACCCGCACGCCGAGCAGATCTGGAAGGAACCCCGCGGTGACCGACTCCCCCCGCTTCCGCAGCGACATGACCGTCGAGCTGGTCAAGCACAGCGCGGCCGACACGGACGTCCTGTGGGCGGCCCGCGTCTCCACCGCGGGGGAGCAGTCCCTGGAGGAGCTGGAGAAGGACCCGCAGCGGTCGAAGGGTCTGATCAACTACCTGATGCGGGACCGCCACGGCAGCCCGTTCGAGCACAACTCGATGACGTTCTTCGTCAGCGCGCCGCTTTTTGTCTTCCGTGAGTTCCACCGCCACCGCGTGGGCTGGAGCTACAACGAGGAGAGCGGCCGCTACCGCGAGCTGGAGCCGGTCTTCTACGTGCCGGACGCCTCCCGCAAGCTCGTCCAGAAGGGCCGCCCCGGCAAGTACGAGTTCGTCGAGGGCAGCGAGAAGCAGCTCGAACTGGTCCGCGAGCAGATGACCGAGTCCTACCGGCAGTCCTACGCCGCGTACCAGGAGATGCTGGACGCCGGCGTGGCGCGCGAGGTCGCCCGGGCCACCCTGCCGGTCGGCCTGTACTCCTCCATGTACGCCACCTGCAACGCGCGCTCCCTGATGCACTTCCTCGGCCTGCGCACCAAGCACGAGCTCGCGCGGGTGCCGTCCTTCCCGCAGCGCGAGATCGAGATGGTCGCGGAGCTGATGGAGGCGGAGTGGGCCAGGCTGATGCCGCTCACCCACGAGGCGTTCAACGCGAACGGGCGTGTCGCACCCTGACCGGAAAACCACCCCGTCAGGGCGGTCGAAGCCCCTCCGCCCCGGATGGCTGTGTCCGTATTGCGGCATTTCATCCGATTCATCTACGCTGAAGTACGGACCCGGCACTGTCTGAACCCCCGAGCAGGCAGTGCCGGGATCCACATCCGACCTCACCCCTAGGGAGCGCCGGGCACCCGGCTGCGAGTAGCGTGGGATCCATGGCTCCGACCTCCACACCGCAGACGCCCTTCGGGCGGGTCCTGACCGCGATGGTCACGCCGTTCGCCGCGGACGGCGAACTCGACCTCGACGGCGCGCAGCGTCTCGCCGCCCACCTCGTGGACGCCGGCAACGACGGTCTTGTCGTCAACGGCACCACCGGCGAGTCCCCGACCACCACCGACGCGGAGAAAGCCCGCCTCGTACGGGCCGTCGTGGAAGCCGTCGGAGACCGGGCCTTTGTCGTCGCCGGAGCCGGCACCAACGACACCCGCCACAGCCTCGAGCTGGCCCGCGCCGCCGCCCAGGCCGGCGCCCACGGCCTCCTCGCGGTCACGCCGTACTACAACAAGCCCCCGCAGGAGGGCCTCTACCGGCACTTCACCGCCATCGCGGACGCGACCGACCTGCCGGTCATGCTCTACGACATCCCCGGGCGCTCCGGAGTGCCGATCAACACCGAGACGATCGTCCGCCTCGCCGAGCACCCGCGCATCGTGGCCAACAAGGACGCCAAGGGCGACCTCGGCCGCGCCAGCTGGGCCATCGCCGCCAGCGGCCTCGCCTGGTACTCCGGCGACGACATGCTCAACCTGCCGCTGCTGTCCGTCGGCGCCGTCGGCTTCGTCTCGGTCGTGGGCCACCTCGTCGCCCCGGAACTCCGCGCGATGCTCGAAGCCCACCTCAGCGGCGACGTCACCAAGGCGACCGAGATCCACCAGAAGCTGCTCCCGGTCTTCACCGGCATGTTCCGCACCCAGGGTGTGATCACCACCAAGGCGGCGCTCATGAGCCAGGGCCTGCCCGCCGGCCCGCTCCGGCTGCCGCTGGTGGAACTCACCGAGGAGGAGGCCGCCCAGCTGCACCGCGACCTGACCGCCGGCGGCGTCCAGCTCACCCCGGCAGCGGTCCCCACCGCCTAGCGGCCGGCACCGAACCTCAGCGCACCGCACTTCAGCACCGAACACCAGCACACAGGAACAAGAGGAACCCGTACGACAACCGCCGCGCGTGACGCGCGGCGCCAGACGATCGCACGCGCCACGTGCCCGAGGGGGTGCGTGGCGCGTGCGGTGAGGAGAGTCTTTTGAGTCATCCACACCCCGAACTCGGCTCGCCGCCCCCACTCCCCGAAGGCGGATTCCGAGTCACCCCGCTGGGCGGCCTCGGGGAGATCGGCCGCAACATGACCGTCTTCGAGTTCGACGGCAGACTGCTGATCGTCGACTGCGGCGTGCTCTTCCCCGAGGAGGAGCAGCCCGGCATCGACCTCATCCTCCCCGACTTCAGCAGCATCCGGGACCGCCTCGACGACATCGACGGCATCGTCCTCACCCACGGGCACGAGGACCACATCGGCGGCGTGCCCTACCTGCTGCGTGAGAAGCCGGACATCCCGCTGATCGGCTCCAAGCTGACCCTCGCGCTCATCGAGGCCAAGCTGCAGGAGCACCGGATCCGCCCCTACACCCTGGAGGTCCAGGAGGGCCACCGGGAGCGGGTCGGCCCGTTCGACTGCGAGTTCATCGCGGTCAACCACTCCATCCCGGACGCGCTCGCCCTCGCCGTGCGCACCCCCGCCGGCCTTGTCGTGCACACCGGCGACTTCAAGATGGACCAGCTACCGCTCGACGGCCGCCTCACCGACCTCCGCGCCTTCTCCCGCCTCGGCGAGGAGGGCATCGACCTGCTGCTCTCGGACTCCACCAACGCGGAGGTCCCGGGCTTCGTCCCGCCCGAGCGGGACATCTCGCAGGTGCTGCGGCAGGTCTTCGCCGGCGCGCAGAAGCGGATCATCGTGGCCAGCTTCGCCAGCCACGTCCACCGCATCCAGCAGATCCTCGACGCCGCGCACGAGTACGGCCGCCGGGTCGCCTTCGTCGGCCGCTCGATGGTCCGCAACATGGGCATCGCCCGGGACCTCGGCTACCTCAAGATCCCCGCCGGGCTTGTCGTCGACGTCAAGGCGCTCAACGACCTCCCCGAAGAAGAGGTCGTACTCGTCTGCACGGGATCGCAGGGCGAGCCGATGGCAGCCCTGTCCCGGATGGCCAACCGGGACCACCAGATCCGCATCGTCCAGGGCGACACGGTGATCCTGGCGTCCTCCCTCATCCCCGGCAACGAGAACGCCGTCTACCGGGTGATCAACGGGCTGACCCGCTGGGGCGCCAACGTCGTGCACAAGGGCAACGCGAAGGTGCACGTCTCCGGCCACGCCTCCGCCGGCGAACTGCTGTACTTCTACAACATCTGCCAGCCGAGCAACCTGATGCCCGTCCACGGCGAGTGGCGCCATCTGCGGGCCAACGCCGAACTCGGGGCGCTCACGGGCGTGCCGCAGGACCAGGTGGTCATCGCCGAGGACGGCGTGGTCGTCGACCTCGTCGAGGGCAAGGCCAAGATCGTCGGCAAGGTGCAGGCCGGCTACGTCTACGTCGACGGCCTGTCCGTCGGCGACGTGACCGAGAGCGCCCTCAAGGACCGGCGGATCCTCGGCGACGAGGGCATCATCTCCGTCTTCCTGGTCGTGGACAGCGCCACCGGCAAGATCACCGGTGGTCCGCACATCCACAGCCGGGGCTCCGGCATCGACGATGCCGACTTCAGCGGAGTCGTCCCGCGCATCCAGGAGGCCCTGGACCGGTCGGCACAGGACGGCGTGACGGAGGTGCACCAGCTCCAGCAGCTCATCCGTCGCACCATGGGCCGCTGGGTGTCGGACAACTACCGGCGCCGCCCGATGATCCTCCCGGTCGTGGTCGAGGTCTGACGGCACGTCACCCGTCGTACGGCCGTGGGGCGCCCCGATTTGCATCGGGGCGCCCCACTCCAGTACGTTGACTTCTCCGCCCGGGACAACCGCCCGGAGTCCAGTGCGACTCCGGTGGGATCCGGGGGCGGGAAACCCGACTCAGAACCTCTGATAAAGTCGGGGAGCGCCGAAAGGCAAACGGGAATCCAATGCCCGCAAAGTGAATTCAGCCCGGTGAAACGGGCCGGAAAAACTCTGGTAAGGTTGGAAACACCGAAGGGAAGCGCCCGGAGGAAGCCCGGAAGGGAATCCGAAGGAAGCGTCCGTTCCTTGAGAACTCAACAGT
>NZ_WMLF01000454.1 GCF_014156695.1 Streptomyces durbertensis
CACCCACTCGGCTCCCGCCGCCCGAGCACCCACCCGGCACGCGGGCGGCCCCTGGCACGAGCACCGGCCCGACAGGACGCGCCCACCCCGCGGCCGGCAGGCGTCGGCCACACCCGAACACCACGGGCGACACCCCGCCCGGCCTGCTCGGCGACCTCCGCACCCACAGGTGCCGGCTCCCGGCTTTCGGCTCCCGGCAGGAGGCACCACACACCGGTGCCGAGCGGCGTCGGCCCTCGGGAAACGGGCTTCGGACCAGGGCCGGGCAGTCAGCCCGGGAGACGGGAAGTGCCAGGGGAACGTCCGACCTGCACGCGCGCCCTCCGCACGGTCCACCGGTGGCGGCCGATGAGGGCGCTCGCGGGGCCCGCACCCGCCAGGTCCCGACCACCGCGAAGCCGGCAGGCCCCAAGCCGGGGACAGCCCCCGCCCCGGCACCGCCCTGCCGGGCCCGGTCCGGCCGACCCGGCGGCGCCCGGTGCCTACGTGCCGGTCTCCGCCAGGGCCTGTCGTGCACCCCGCGCGCGTCGTCACCCCACGCGCGGCGCCGCCCGACGCCGTTGCCGGGCCGCCAGGGCAGAGGCGCGGGGTGCGACGGCCGCCGGGTGGCGGCCAGGGCGCGGAGCGCCGGTCGCGGGGAGGCCCCGGCCGCGAGGCCGGGGTGGCACCGCGTGCCGCGTCGCGGTCGGGGGCACCGTATTGTCGAAGGGTCGGAGAACCGAGGAGACAGCATGACCCTGCCCGTCGTTCACTCGCTGCGCGAGCAGATCCGCGAGCACATCGTGGAGGGCATCGTGAGCGGCCGGTGGAAACCGGGCGAGCGGATCGTGGAGCGCCGCATCGCCTCCGAGCTGGCCGTGAGCCAGACGCCGGTGCGGGAGGCGCTGCGGGAGCTGGAGGCGCTGCGGCTGATCGAGTCGGCGCCCAACAAGGGGGTGCGGGTGCGCGCCCTGTCGGCGGCCGACCTGGAGGAGATCTACCCGGTGCGGGCGGGTCTGGAGCAGATGGCGGCGGAGCTGGCGGCGCCGGTGCTGGCCGAGGACACCTCGGCGCTGGAGCCGCACGTGGCGGCGCTGTACGAGGCGGACCGGCTGGGCGACGGCGAGGCGCAGGTGCGGCACACCGTCGGCTTCCACCGGGAGCTGGTGCGCGCGTCCGGCAACAGCGTGCTGCTGCACACCTGGGAGTCGCTGGGCATCGAGGTGTGGACGGCGCTGTCGATCCGCTGGCTGGGCACGGTGCAGCAGTCGTACGCGGAGGAGCACGAGGCGGTCGTGCGGGCGTTCCGTGAGCGTGATCCGGAGGTGGCGGCGCTGGTGAAGGCGCACGTGCTGGGCTGCGCGCCGCGCGCCTGATCTGCCCGCTTCGCCCCTTTCGCCCCTGCACTCGGTGCCGCGATTCGCGGCACCGGATGCCGACTTTTGGTGCCGGAACGGGTTTTTGCCCGCCGACCTTTGATCGATCATCGTTCAAGTGCTTACAGTCGTCCGGCGGGGCTCACCCCTGTCCTGCCCCGCACCCGTACAGCCCGTACTCGTCGTACCCGTACACCCCCGTACACCCGTACCCCCCCGTACGACCACCGTCCCCATCCCGGAAGGCGGCCCCATGACCAACCCCGTACCGTCCCAGCCGAGCGAGCTGGACCAGCTCCCGGACCGCGACCCGCAGGAGACCGCCGAGTGGCGTGAGTCCCTGGACGCGGTCGCGCGGGCCGCGGGGCCCCAGCGCGCCTCCTACCTGGTGCGCAGGACCGTCGAACACGCCCAGCGCAGCGGCCTCCCGGTGCCGTCGCTGCTGGAGACGGACTACGTCAACACCATCCCGACCGGTGCCGAGCCCGCCTATCCGGGCGACGAGGCCATGGAGTCCCGCATCACCGCGTGGAACCGCTGGAACGCGGCCGCCATGGTGACGCGCGGCAGCCGGTTCGGCGTCGGCGGCCACATCGCCACCTTCGCCTCCGCGGCCTGGCTCTACGAGACCGGCTTCCAGCACTTCTTCCGCGGCAAGGACGGCCTGGCCGACGGCGGCGGCTCCGGCGACCAGCTCTACATCCAGGGCCACGCCTCGCCCGGCGTCTACGCCCGCGCCTTCCTGGACGGCCGGCTCACCGAGGCCCACCTGGACAACTTCCGGCAGGAGGCCGGCGGCCGGGGCATCCCGTCCTACCCGCACCCGAGGCGGCTGCCGTGGATGTGGGAGTTCCCGACCGTCTCGATGGGCCTCGGCCCGCTGTCGGCGGTCTACCAGGCGCGCTTCAACCGCTACCTGGAGCACCGCGGCATCAAGGACACCTCGGACTCCCGGGTGTGGGCCTTCCTCGGCGACGGCGAGATGGACGAGCCCGAGTCGACCGCCGCGCTCGCGCTGGCCGGCCGCGAGGGCCTGGACAACCTGACGTTTGTCGTCAACTGCAACCTCCAGCGCCTCGACGGCCCGGTCCGCGCCAACTTCAAGATCGTCCAGGAGCTGGAGGCCCAGTTCCGGGCCGCCGGCTGGAACGTCGTGAAGTCGCTGTGGGGCTCGGCGTGGGACGAGCTGCTGCGGCTGGACACCGCGGGCGCACTGCTGCGCCGCCTGCGCGAGGTGCCCGACGCCCAGTTCCAGACGTACGCCACCCGCGACGCGGCGTACATCCGCGAGCACTTCTTCGGCGCCGACCCGGCGCTGGTGGAGATGGCCCGGCTGCTGTCGGACGACAGGATCCTGGAGTGCTTCCACACCTCGCGCGCCGGCCACGAGCCGCGCAAGGTGTACGCGGCCTACCGCGCGGCCGTCGAGCACAAGGGCGCGCCGACCGTGATCCTCGCGCAGACCGTCAAGGGCTGGACGCTGGGCCCGGGCTTCGAGTCCCGCAACGCCAACCACCAGATGAAGAAGCTCTCCGGCAAGGAGTTCCGCGCCATGCGGGACCTGCTGGAGCTGCCGATCCCGGACTCCGCGCTGGACGAGGAGCTGGTCCCCTACGCGCACCCGGGCGCGGACTCCCCCGAGGTCCGCTACCTCCAGGAGCGCCGCGCGGCCCTCGGCGGCCCGGCGCCTGCCCGCCGTGTGCACCCGGTCGCGCTGCCCGAGCCGGCCGAGCGGCCGTTCGCGGCGCTCGCCAAGGGCTCCGGCAGCCAGGAGATCGCCACCACGATGGCGTTCGTCCGCCTGGTCAAGGACCTGATGCGGGACAAGGAGACGGGCCACCGCTGGGTGCCGATCGTGCCCGACGAGGCGCGCACCTTCGGCATGGAGGCGCTGTTCCCCTCCGCCGGCATCTACTCCCCGCTCGGCCAGACGTACGAGCCGGTCGACCGCGACCAGCTGATGTACTACAAGGAGGCCAGGAACGGGCAGATCCTCAACGAGGGCATCACCGAGGCCGGCGCGATGGCGGACTTCACCGCCGCCGCCACGGCGTACGCCACGCACGGCGAGCCGATGATCCCGTTCTACATCTTCTACTCGATGTTCGGCTGGCAGCGGACGGCCGACCAGTTCTGGGCGCTCGCCGACCAGCTGGGGCGCGGCTTTGTCATCGGCGCCACCGCCGGCCGGACAACCCTGACCGGCGAGGGCCTGCAGCACGCCGACGGCCACTCGCCGCTGATCGCCGCGACGAACCCGGCCGCGCTCAGCTACGACCCGGCGTTCGCCTACGAGATCGGGGTCATCGTCCGCGAGGGCCTGCGCCGGATGTACGGCCCGGACACCGGTGAGGACCGAGACGTCTTCTACTACCTCACCGTCTACAACGAGCCCAAGCCGCAGCCCGCGATGCCGGAGGGCGTCGAGGAGGGCATCGTCAGGGGCCTGTACCGGTTCCGGGAGGGCGAGCAGCTGGGCTCGGACGCGCCGAGGATCCAGCTGCTGGCCTCCGGCACGGCGATCCACTGGGCGCTGGACGCGCAGCGGCTGCTGGCCCGCGAGTGGGGCGTGAGCGCCGACGTGTGGTCGGCCACCTCCTGGGGTGAGCTGCGCCGGGACGCCCTGGAGTGCGACGAGGCGCTGCTGCGCGGCGAGGACCGCACCCCGTACGTGACCCGGGTGCTGGAGGGTGCGCCGGGTCCGGTGCTGGCGGTCAGCGACTGGATGCGCCAGGTCCCGGACCAGATCAGCCAGTGGGTGCCGCAGGACTACTCCTCGCTCGGCACCGACGGCTTCGGCCTCTCGGACACCCGGGAGAACGCCCGCCGCCACTTCGGCGTGGACGCGGAGTCGATCGTCGTCGCCGCGCTCGCGCAGCTCGCCCGCCGCGGCGAGGTCAAGCGGGAGACGGTCGCCCGCGCCGCGGGCGAGTACGGCATCGGCTGACACCGCGACCGCAGGGG
>NZ_WMLF01000455.1 GCF_014156695.1 Streptomyces durbertensis
GGGGTGGCCCCGTGGGATCCGGCGCATCGGGCGGCGCGCGCGAGGAGCAGGGCGCGTTCGCGGTTGTTGCGGGTCAGTGCGGCGGCGTGTTCGAAGTCGGCGCGGGCTTCAGCCGTGCGGCCGAGGCGGGAGAGGAGGTCGGCGCGGACGCTGAAGAGCAGGTGGTAGTCGCGTAGCGCGGGGTCGGCGGCGAGTGCCGTCACCAGCGGGAGGGCGTGCTCGGGGCCGTGGGCCATGGAGACGGCCACCGCGCGGTTGAGTTCCACGACCGGGGACGGGGTGCGGGCGGCGAGCAGGTCGTAGAGGGCGGCGATGCGGGGCCAGTCGGTGTCCTGGTAGGTGGGCGCGTGGGCGTGGCAGGCGGCGATGGCGGCCTGGAGGACGTACGGGCCGTGGGCGCCGGACGCGACGGACTCGGCGCGGGCGAGCGCCGCGAAGCCGCGGCGGATCAGCAGCCGGTTCCAGCGCGTCCGGTTCTGCTCGGCGAGCAGGACGGGTTCGCCGGAGGGGCCCGTGCGGGCGGCGGAGCGGGCGGCCTGGAGTTCCAGCAGCGCGGCCAGGCCGTGCACCTCGGGCTCCTCGGGCATCAGCCCGGCGAGCACGCGGGCCAGTCGCAGCGCGTCCTCGCACAGGGCGGGCCGCAGCCAGTCGTCGCCCTCGGTGGCCGTGTAGCCCTCGTTGAAGATCAGGTAGATGACTTCCAGGACGGAGTCCAGGCGTGCCGCGCGGTCCGGCCCGCTCGGCACTTCGAAGGGGACGTTCTTCCTGGCGAGGGTGCGTTTGGCGCGGACGATGCGCTGCGCGACGGTCGCCTCGGGCGCGAGGAACGCGCGGGCGATCTCCGGCGTGGTGAGGCCGCCGAGGAGCTTCAGGGTGAGGGCGATCCGGGCCTCGGCGGAGAGCACGGGGTGGCAGGCGGTGAAGACCAGCCGCAGCATGTCGTCGTTGATGTCGTCGGCGTACGGGTCGATGGCGTCCAGCTCGTCGACGCCGTGCTGTGGACCGTTCTCCAGGTCGCGGCCCATCTCCCCGAGCTTGCGCGCGTACCGCTCGCGGCGGCGTACGAGGTCGATGGCGCGGTGCTTGGCGGTGGCCGTCAGCCAGGCGGCCGGGTTGGCCGGGACGCCCGTCTCGGGCCACTGCTCCAGCGCGGCGACCACGGCGTCCTGCAGGAGTTCCTCCGCGATGCCCACATCGCGCACGATGCGGGTGACGCCGGCGATGATCCGCGCGGACTCCATCCTGCACACCGTCTCGACCGTGCCGGCCGCGTCCCTTCGTGCCACGGCCACTCATCAGAGCAGCCGTGGCACGACGGCGCAACCGCGACCGGCCGCGGCTCCTCAGCCCTCGACGATCTCGCGGACCTCGGTGGTGACCGTGAGGTTCTCCGGGTGGATCTCCAGGAACCGCCGGACCCACTCCAGGGCCTCCGCCATGTCCTTGGCCTGGAGGATCGAGTAGCCGCCGACGACCTCCTTGGCCTCGGTGAACGGCCCGTCGGTGTAGCTGATCTTCCCGCCGGACCAGGTGGCCCGCGTCCCTTCGGCGGTCGGCTTGAGGCCGGCCGTGTCCAGCATGACGCCGGCCTTCGTGATCTCCTCGAACAGCGCACCCATGCGCTCCCCGAACTCGGGTCCCAGGCCCTCGGGCGGCAGGGAGTCCTCGTCGATGCGGATCATCGTCATGTAGCGCGGCATGGTGGCTCACTCCTCGGTACGGGCGGGGACGGTTTCCCCGCCTCTCATACCCGCGTCGAACGGGCGACGCCGGAATCGACACCCCGCCGAGGATTTCTTCACGAGTCGCGTCGGGGGCGGCGGTGCGGCATGGAAGCGCGTCATTCGACATCGCCTCGCCTGGTCGCACACCGAGAGGTCTGCGACCAGGCGAGGCCGGTGTGAAGCGAGAGCCGTCATCCCGGCGGAGCTTCGTGGTGGAGTGGGGCGGCTGTCAGACGGTGTAGGTGCGGCTTGCCGAGTCTCCGCAGGTCCACGTGTTGCACGCCCTGACCATGGCGGTGAGCTTTCGCGTCTCCGAGGGCAGCGGAGTGCTGTACGGGATGCTTGTGCCCGACCCCTTGCTGTTCCTGAAGCTGATGACGCCGTAGCCGTGGGTGTCGAGGCTCAGGTAGGCGGAGCGGCTGTCGGCCTTCTTGTCCCAGAGCGTGCCCCACGCGCTCTTCTTGCCGTCGCTGCACTTCCTGACCCACACGGTGGCCTTGACGGCGGAGCTCTCGACGGTCCCCTTGTACGTGTCCTGGCAGCTCACGGCCTGCGTGGTGAGGCCGGAGGCCTGGGCGGCAGGGCCGGCGGTCAGGGTCAGGCCGAGGCCTATCGCCGCGACGCCGGCCACGGACAGCGTCCTTCTTGTTCGCTTCGTACGCATGGTTTCCCCCTGGGGATGCTTCTGGGCGGTCACGGATGGGTGGAGCGCGGCGGCCGGGACATCAGGTCCGGGCGGTGTTGAGGGTGCAGGCGCCGATCGTGCCGACGTCCGAGACGGCGCTGAGCTGGGCGGTCCAGCCCTTCGGGATGTTCGTGCGGCCGCGCCAGGTCTGGCCGGGCTCGGCCGCACGGCGGAGCTCCGTGTCGTGCCACCTGCCGTCCTTGACGAACTTCCCGTAGAAGCGGACGAGGGACAGGTCGGTCTTGTTGGTGACGAACCACTCCTGTCCCGCCGAGGTGTTGTTCATGGTGATCCGTGCGAACTTCGTGGAGTCCTTGGTGCTCCGCAGGGTGACGCGGCCGTCCCGGCCTCCGCCGGGGCTCGGCCAACTGGCCGTCTCGCAACGGTGGTCACCGCGGGTCCACTGGTGGTCGTCGGCGTTCGCGGTGCCGGTGAGGCCGGCGGTGGTGGCCAGCGCGGTGAGGGCCAGCGTGAGCACGATCGGTTTGGCACGCACAGCAAGATCCCGTCTGTCGCGGTGTGGTGCGCCGGAGCTGAGTTCCTACGCCCGCCATCCTGCCCGCGGCCCGCGTGCCGTGGGTTGACCGTACGCGCACAGCTCCTTGCTCCCCCGCGCACAGCGGCTCTCACGTTCGGTCGTCGCTCGACGCGGGTTCCCTGGCGGGTTCGGGCAGGGGCTGCGGCGGCTGGCCGGCGCGGGCGCGTACCGGGTGCGCTCTCGCGTGGATCAGCAGCCCCGCCTTGACCCGTCAGCCGATCACCGGGTGTCCACGCTGACACGCCGCCGGGACCTCGGGAGCGAGAACCGCGAGGAGCCACCCCTACGGGTGGCCGGCCCCCGCCCGCGGCCTGGCGTCCCCGCTCTCGCGGCCGCTCGTGACGGTCGGTGTCAGAGGCGGAAGGCGGTGGCCACGCGCTCGGTGAGGGCGTCTTCCGACAAGGACGTGTCGACGTGGAGGGTGGGCAGTCGCAGGCGGTCGGCTTCGGCTGCGAGGTGTCGGGTGAACAGCCGGTCGCGTTCGGCGAGGTTGCGGCGGGCCTTCGCGGGGTCGCTGGTCTGCTCGATGAACCCGTCCTCCGGCAGGGACCGGCTCAGGATGGCGGATCGGCGGAACCCGGGTGTGGGGAGGAGCCAGACGGCGTGGGCGGGGTCGGCGAGCAGCGGCCTCACGAGGTGCGGCAGCAGTCGGAACCCCTCCGCGACGACCCGGCGTTCCCGCGGGAGGCGGAGGAGGTCCTCGACGATCAGGTCGAAGCCCTCGCCCCGGAACCAGTGGAACGTCTCGAGCATGACCGGCGGGGGGCGGTTCAGCCATCGCTCGTCCATGTCCATGGCGAGGAACTCGTGCAGCCGCGGGGCGGTTTGCGGGGTGGTGCGCGCCGCGTGGTCGCGCATCACGTCGTCCGTGGCGTAGTGGGAGAGGCCGTGCCGTTCGGCGAGGCGGCGGGCGACGGTCGACTTGCCGGCGCCGCTGCCGCCGCCGATCCAGAGGACGTGCCGCAGTCGTTCGCGAAGCGGCGCGGTGTCGGCGTCGGCGTCGGTGTCGGCCGGCTCGTCGTACCGCCGTGGGTGCATGGCTCTCCGATCGGAGGGGAGACCGAGGCCCGGTCTTGGCGTGGTGGTCGTGGTCGGCGGGGCGTTCCGACGCTACCGGAAGCGGGGTCGGGCGGCGGCGCGGGCTCTGTCGCGTTCGCGCGTGCCCGGGCGGAGGCCGGAAGTCCTGTACGGCGACGGGCTGCCTACCTGCCTGCCTGCCTGCCTGCCTACCTGCCTACCTGCCGCGCGGTGTTGCCCGGTCGGTCGCGCCGCCGGCGCACCGACTTGCCCTGCATATCGCTTATCGATAACATCGAAAAACGATATGCGATCGGGGTGAAGGGGGAAGCATGGGCGTGGGG
>NZ_WMLF01000456.1 GCF_014156695.1 Streptomyces durbertensis
CCACCGCCCCGCACGCCGTCCGCCGCACGCCGTCCGCCACCCCGCACGCCGCACGCCGTCCGCCGCACAGACAGGAACCGTCGAATGTCCGAGCACACCGCCCGCCCGGGGAAGCCGCTGATCATGCTTGTCGGCGTCGGAGACCTGGCGGCACACGTCCTGACCATGCTGATGAGCGACCCCGCCACCAACCGGGTGGTGCTCGCCGGCCGCGACCGTGAGGCGCTGCGCCGGCGCGGCAACCTGGCGCACTTCACCGCCACCAACCTTGGGCACTCCGACGGTTCGGTGGAGGCGGTCCACCTCGACCTGCACGATGTCGCCGCGAGCGCGGAGACGCTGGCCCGGGTCCGCCCCGACATCGTCTTCATGGGCGCGTCCCTCCAGTCGTGGCGGCGCATCACCGAGCTGCCCCCGCAGGTGTTCGAGGAGCTGGACCAGGCCCAGTTCGGTCCGTGGCTGCCGATGCACCTGACGCTCAACCACCTGCTGATGCAGGCCGTGGAGATGTCCGGCGTGCGCCCCAGGGTGGTCAACGCCGCGTTCCCCGACGCCGTGGGCCCGGTGCTGGCGGCGGCCGGGCTGCCGCAGACGATCGGCGTGGGGAACGTCGCCAACATCGTGCCGGCGCTGACCCACGGCTTCGCGCACCTCCTGGGCGTCGGCGCCGAGCGGGTCGAGCTGCGGCTGGTGGCGCAGCACTACTTCAGCCACTACGTGCCCCGTGCCGGAGACGCCGGCGAGGGCACGTACCACCTCTCGGCGCGGGTGGACGGGCGCCAGGTCGGCGAGGAGGTCGCCCACGGCGCCGTGTTCCGGCAGTTGAACGGACGGCTGAAGCGACTCGGCGGTGTCGCCGGTCAGTTGCTGACCGCGTCGTCCGCCGTGCGGGTGCTGACCGCCATGGCCACCGACAGCGGCGTGCTCGCCCACGCCCCGGCCCCCGGCGGGCTGCCGGGCGGCTACCCGGTGCGGGTGGGCCGCGACGGCGGCACCGTCGACCTCGGTGGGGCGCTCTCCCTGCGGGAGGCGGTCCGCCTCAACGAGCAGTGCCAGGTGGCTGACGGGATCGAGAGCATCGACGCCGACGGCACCGTCACCTTCACCGAGCGCGAGATGGACGTGATGGACCGGATGCTCGGCTACCGCTGCCGGACCATGCCGCTCTCCGAGTGCGCCGACCGTGCTGACGAACTCGGCCAGAAGTACCGGGAGTTCGCCAAGAAGTACCGCTGACCGCCCTCTTCCTCCGGGTCGCACCGCCCACCGCGGTGCGGCGCCGGTGCCGACGAACCCTTGGGGAGAACATGTCCGAGACCCTCACCGAAACGGGCGACGCGACCACCGCGGCACCCGCCGGTCCCGCCGACGGGGCCGCGCAGTACGTCGACTCACTCGTCGACCGCTGGGACGACCTGATCGACTGGGACCAGCGGCGGACGGGCGAACGCGGCTTCTTCTCCGAGCTGCTGCACGGCTGCGGCGCCCGCAGCGTGCTCGACGTCGCGGCCGGCACCGGCTACCACTCCGTCACCCTCGCCCTGTCCGGCTTCACCGTGACCGCCGCCGACGGCAGCGCCGCGATGCTGGAACGCACCCGGCGCAACGCCGCCCGCCACGGCGTCGAGCTGCCCACCGTGCACGCCGACTGGCGCGGCCTGCCGGGCCGGCTGGCGGGCGGGCACGACGCGGTCGTCTGCCTCGGCAGCTCCTTCCCGCACCTGTTCGACCTCGCCGACCGCCGGGCGGTGCTCCGCGAGTTCCACCGGCTGCTGCCGCCCGGCGGGGTGCTGGTGCTCGACCACCGGAACTTCGACGCGATCCGCGCGCGCCGCTACCGCAGCAGCGGCAACTACTACTACTGCGGCGACGCGGTCCGGGTCTCCGTCGCCCACGCGGACGCCGAGACGTGCCGCTTCCGCTACTCCTTCGCCGACGGCGTCACCCACCACCTCGAGGTGTACCCGCTGCTGCGCGACGAGGCCAGGGAGCTGCTCACGGAGGCGGGCTTCGACACGGTCCAGACGTTCGGCGACTTCTCGACGGACTTCGACCCGTACGAGGCGGACTTCATCATCCACGCGGCACGCAAGGCCTGACCGGAAGGACACGACGGACGATGTCGGGAAGCCCGCGGACGGCAGTCCCCACACGATCGCGGCCGCTCGTCGCGTTTGTGGTGACGGCCCTGCTCACCAGCTTCGTCGCCGCCACCTACGGTTTCGGCTTCTACCTGTTCTCGCAGCTCGTGACCGACATGCGCCACGACATCGGCTTCGACTACACGGTCGTCGGCACCATCACGGCCGCCGGTCAGCTCGGCTTCCTGGTCTTCGCCCTGTTCGGGACCTGGCTGTCGAACCGGTTCGGCGGGCCGCAGATCACGGTCGGCTCCGCACTGCTGTGCGCGGTGTGCCTGATGCTGATACCGGTGACCGACAGCATCCTGGTCATCGGTGTGCTGCTGACGATCCTCGGCGGCACCGCCGCCTCGGTGTACGTGCCGCTCGTGGAGATCGTGGGACGGGTGATCGACTACCGCCACCGGGGCAAGGTGCTCGGCCTCATCTCCAGCGGCACGAGCTACGGCGTGGTGGTCAACAGCATGCTCGTCCCGCCCTTCGTGGGCGCCGACAACTGGCGCGGACTGTGGTACTCGGTCGGCGCCGGCACCCTGATGGTGACCGGTGTCGCCGCGCTGGTGTTCTGGCGACTCGGCCTGTTCCGCCCCCAGGAGGCGGACCGGCCGCCGGGCGGCGGCGACCCGGGCGCCACCCGGGCGGAGAGCGCCCGGGCCGGCTGGCGGATGGTGCTGGTGCGCTGGGTGGTGATCATCTGGGTGATGAAGTTCCTGAACGGCTTCGCCTGCATGCCGTTCCAGAACTACCTCTCGCCCTACCTGCGCGAGGAGTTGGGCTTCGACATCGACTTCGCCGCCCAGGTGTGGGGCGTCATCGGGGTCATCGGCATGGTCGCCGGTTTCCTCGTCGGCTGGCTGTCCGACCGCATCGGCATCCGGGCGGCCCTCCTCATGTGCTACGGGTGCTTCCTGCTGTCCGCGGTGGTGCTCGTCGTGGCCCCGGTCGGCGTCCTGCCGCTGCTCTCGGGGGTCCTGTTCGCCCTCGCCTTCTACCCGATCTACGGCCTGGTCCCGGCGTACGTCTCCAAGACGGCGGCCGGCGCGGCCGCGACCGTCATCTTCGGCGTCACGAACGTCACCCAGGGCGTCGGCGGCATCGCCGGGAACTACGTGGCGGGCCTGCTGAAGAACACCACGGGCAGCTTCATGTGGTACTACGCCGTGATCGCCGTCGCGACGGTGGTCCTCATGGTGCTCACTCTCCGCCTTCCCCCGGAGGGGTCGGCCGAGGCGAGCGTGGGCCGGCAGCCGGGCCCCGCCGACCGGCTCGTGAAGGAGCCGGCCCCCTCGCAGCCGACCGCTCCGGTCGTCCACACGGCCACGGAGGTCCAACGATGACCCTCGCCCATCCCGTCCACGGCGACCCGCCGGCCGACCACCGGCCGACCACCGCACCACCGACCGCCGCACCACCGACCGGCTGCACCTGCCGCAGCGGTGCGACGGTGTGGCTCACCGGGTTGCCCAGCTCCGGCAAGACCACCCTCGCCCGCGCCCTCGCCGCCCGGCTGTCGGCCGACCGCCGCCGCGTCGAGGTGCTGGACGGTGACGAACTGCGCTCCCGGCTCTCCCCCGACCTCGGGTTCGGGCCGGACGCCCGACGGACCCAGGTGCAGCGTGTCGGACTGCTCGCCGAAGTGCTGGCCCGCAACGGGGTCCTCGTCCTGGTACCGGTGATCGCGCCCTACGCGGACTCCCGGGACGCGGTGCGACGCCGGCACGCCGCGAGTGGGACGCCCTACCTGGAGGTGCACGTCGCGACCCCGGTGGAGGTCTGCGCCGCGCGCGACGTGAAGGGCCTGTACGCCCGTCAGGCCGCCGGTGAACTGACCGGTCTGACCGGCGTGGACGACCCGTACGAGGCGCCGACCGACCCGGACGTGCGGGTGGAGACGGAACGGCAGGGTGTCGAGGAGTCCGTCGTGGCGCTGCACGCGCTGCTCGTCCAGCGGGGGTTGATATGAGCACGATCGTCCCTGAGCGCGGGCAGGGCGTCGCGGTCCACCCGCCCCACCCGGCCGCCGTCATCCCGCCGAGCCATCTGGACGCGTTGGAGTCGGAGGCGGTGCACGTCTTCCGGGAGGTCGCGGGCGAGTTCGAGCGGCCGGTGATCCTGTTCTCCGGCGGCAAGGACTCGATCGTGATGCTGCACCTGGCGCTG
>NZ_WMLF01000457.1 GCF_014156695.1 Streptomyces durbertensis
TCCCGAACCAGCCACACCCCCCGCCGAAGGCGGGCGTCATCCCGCCCCGACGCTCAGCGCCCGCAGTCGGTCGGCGATCTCCGGGACGTCCCGGAGCCGGCCGCTCGCGACGCCGACGACCAGGTCCTCCGCCGCGTCGACGTCCAGCCGCAGCCGGACACCGTTGATCCGCAGCAGCGTGACGCAAGCGAGGAAGGCCGTCCGTTTGTTGCCGTCGACCAGCGGGTGGTTCACGGCGATGCCGTGCAGCAGCGCGGCCGCCTTGTCGAACACGTCGGGGAACAGTTCCTCGCCGAACGCCGTCGTCTCCGGACGCCGCAGCGCGGACGTCAGCAGACCCCGGTCCCTGATCTCCACGGGCCCGCCCTCACACGCGTACCCGGCGATCACCGGCCCGTCCTCCGGCACCAGATTCGCAGCGCTCACTTCAGCCGCTCCAACAGCTCCTGCCACCGCACGGCCTCCTCGGCAGCGATCCGCCGAACCGCCTCCCGCACGTCCCGCCGCTCCGCCGCTCCGGACGCGCGCTCCTCGGCGGGCGCGCTCCGCCCGCGTTCAGTGTCCATGCCACGAACACTAGTTCTGTCCGCCCGCTCCTCGCCGCCGGTTTGCCGTCGCCCGCCGAGCCAGAGAGCGGAGCGGGGAGACGTGTGTCCGTGTCCTGCCCATCTCCCCCGTGCCGGTCGTGGTTGTTTAGGGACATGATCAGCAAGGCCCGCGCCCGTGTCCTGCCGGCGTCCCAGCGCCGCTCGCTGGACGAACTGACCCAGGACCTGATCCTGTCCTCCGGGGACAGCACGGCCAAGCGATCGGCGTTCTGGACGATGCTCACGCTGTCGGCGGTCATCGCGGCCGGCGGAGTGATCACGGACTCGACGGCGACCGTGATCGGCGCGATGATCATCGCGCCGCTGGCCACTCCGATCATGGGCATCGCCCTCGGTTCGGTCCGGCGCCACCGCACCGGATCGGCCGCGGTTGTCCTCCTCGCCTGCCTGCTGGTGATCGCGGTCGGGATGCTCATGTCGGTGGCTCTGCCCGGCAACTACGACCTGCTGTCCAACAGTCAGGTCTCCTCGCGGACGTCGCCGGGCCTGATGGACCTGATCGCAGCCCTGGCGACCGGCCTGGCCGGCGCCGTCGCGCTGGCCCGCCGGGATGTCGCCGCCGTGCTGCCCGGAGTCGCGATCGCCATCTCCCTCGTCCCGCCCCTGGTGGTGGCAGGAGTGTGCCTGGGAAAGCTGTCGGGATGGCTGGCGCTGGGCGCGCTGGCGCTCTTCCTGTCGAACCTCTTCGCCCTGGTCTTCGCCGGCATGCTGGTCTTCGCCTCGCTCGGCTACGGCGCGGAGGCCGACAAGGCGGTCGGGCGCCCCGCCCGCCGGGCACACGCCGCGATGGCCCTGCTGTTCGTCGTCGTGCTCGTACCCCTCACGGTCAACACCGCGGCCACGCTGCTGATCAACACGTGGACCGGCCGGGCCAAGGACGCGGCGGAGCAGTGGCTCGCCGGCGAGCGGGACGCGTCCGTGACAGGAGTCGACGTGAAGTCCCGGACGATGCACATCCACGTCCGTACCCCGCATGAACTCCCGCCGGTGGAGCCTCTGCTCGACCGGCTTGAGGGGCGGATCCCGGACGGCACGCCCGTCGTGGTGGACGCCTCGCGTGGTCGGCGCGTCGACGCCGGACGAGTCGGCGGCTGAGCGCCGCCTGCGAGCCGCCCACGCGGTCACGGCATGCCGCCTGGTCACGGCATGCCGCCGCCGAACTCCGCGGCGAACGTGCTCATGAAGAAGAGGCAGAGCACCACCACGACCCCCACGAAGACCAGCGTCCCCGTGGCGGTGGCGGCGTTCACCCCCGGGCGCACGGCCTGCGCCGTGGCCTGCTCCGGCCGTTCGGTCGTGTACCGCACCGGCACGACGTCGCCCTCCCTCGTCAGCGCGGAGCCGCCCGTCTCCTCGAACCGGACCGAACGGCCGTCCGGCGTGGTGAACTCGTAGATGTGGTGCAGGGTGGTGGACACCCAGCTGTCGGCGTGCCCGTGGCTGGTCGTGTAGGTGCCCACACAGCGCCCCTGCGCGACAAGGCCGCTGCTCCAGGCCCGTCGTAGCTGCAGCGAACGGCTGAGCACCCGATAGCCGATGAAGACCGCGACGCCCGCGATCAGCATCGGGATGAGGTAGAAGAGAAAGTCCATAAGAGCCCCCGTGTTCAGGTTCCGCGCGTGCACCCGGTCATCGGTGCACGCCGCAACGAACCGATCATCCCCGGCCCCACACCCGAGGAACCCGCACTTGAGCAAGATCTGAGCCCGCCGACGCGCGGCAGAGCCCGCGCCTACGCGTCGTAGAGCGCGCGGGCGCGAACGGAGTCGGGCGCCCCGCCCTCCCCACCGAGGTCGAGGAAGTAGTTCACCTGCCACGCCTGCGTGCCGCGGGCCTGTCGACTCGCCGTGGCCACCCACGGCGGGTAGACGCGGAACCCGCGCTTCCCGCCGGAGCCGTCACGCGAGACGATGCCGCGTTCACACAACACGTCGCACGGGAACACGAACTGCCCGAAGCCGTTGTCGTCGCGACAGCTGACGACAAACAGGTCCACCCCGTCACCCACGTCGAACGGCCGGATCGGCCCCTCGGCCGACCGCTGCCACACGGTGACGAACTGCCCCACCTTCGTCGGGGTCGTCTTCCCCACGCGGAACCGCACCGAGCGGTCGTCAAGCGTGAACGCGCAGGCCGCGTACTCCGCACTCTCCGGCTCGGCCACCGGCACCGAGCAGCGGAACCCGCCCGGTTCGTACACCAGCGCCCGCGCCGCCACCAGATCCCCGTGAAGCCCCGCCCACAACTCGTTCCCCTCCATCCCGCCATCCTCCCACCGCGCTCTTACGACTGACACCGCCCGATGCGGCCGACGCCACAGGCCGACCCCGGCCCATATCGTGAAGCGGCGATGCGCCGGTGGCGGAGGACGCGCCGAACGTCGGCGGCAGATGATGCCAGGCACAGCCGCTGGTCAGCACGTATCCACTGCGGCGAACACGGCCCGCTCGTCACGCGGAGCGGTCCCGCCGCCTTGCGGTCGAGCCGCAACGTCGGCAGTAGCGGGGCGACCAGTTCCCGGGGCTCATCAGGAACCAGACGCTTCGACAGATCAGCACTCACGGTCGGCATCATGCCGCTCGAACATCAGGGTTCGCGGCACGGCCTTCTATGCCTTGACCGATGCGGCCGATCTGGCGGCCTCCTCGATCTTCGCGCAGTAGGCATCGCGGGCTTCCGCATCGATCTGCATCTCGTGTTCGGGCCGCATCCCGGTTCGGCCATCGATGTCTTCGCGCAGGGTGTCGGCGTGCCCGGCATGCCGGTGGGTCTCGCCGAGGACGTCGACCAGGATGGCGAACAGGCTCCTCGTGTGATGACAAGGTGCCCGACAGTCACTAGCACCGGCTAGAGTGCGTGGCCCCTGTCCCGGCGCTCCGTCGGACAGGTCGCAGCACCGCCCGGCAACCGGAGTGCCGCCCGTGACGCGGCAGCAAGACGACAGCGGCGACGCCGAGTACCGACCTACCGTGCTCGGCGCCCAGGAGTTCAGCGATCTTCTGGGTGCGCTGGACGCCGCGCCTGAGCCGAACGAACACACCCGTCGCGCGGCTGCCCGGATGCGGCGGGAACGGGCGGATCGGTCGGACCGCGAAGCCTGAGTTCAGCGACTTGTCGCGGCTCGGTCGGAAGTGCTGCGGAGTACGGGAACCAGGGGGTGCTACTCCGGGACGACGGCGGCGGGGCGGATGGGGAGGCGGTTGACGGGGCGGCCGGTGGCGGCGCGGACGGCGGCGGCGATGGCCGCCGGGGCCACGACGACGGGGACGGCGCTGATCGACTTGGCGCCGAAGGGGGCGACCACGTCGCGTTCCTCGAGGAGTTCGACGATCTTGATGTCGGGGACGTCGAGGGAGGTGGGCAGGGGGTAGCCGGTGAAGTCGGGGTGGCGGACGACGCCCTTGGCGACGCGTAGGTGTTCGGTGAGGGCGGCGCCGAGGCCCTGGGCGAGGCCGGCTTCGATGCGGGTGCGGGCGATGGCGGGGTTGAGGAGGCGGCCGACGTCCTGGGCGATGGCCAGTTCGACCACCCGGACCGTGCCGAGTTCGACGTCCACGTCGACGACGGCGCGGACCGCCGCGAAGGACATGCTCACGAACGCGTCGCCGTGGCCGGTGTCGTCGAGGGGGTCGGTGGGGTGGGGGCGGCACTGGGC
>NZ_WMLF01000458.1 GCF_014156695.1 Streptomyces durbertensis
GGGTGGAGCGATGCGGTGGTGGCGGGAGTGGGTGGACCTGGTGGTGCCGCCCGAGTGCGCGGGGTGCGGCGCGGCGCGGTCGCCGCTGTGCGCGGTGTGCGTGGCGCGGTTGCGTGACGGCGGGCCGCGGCGGGTCGCCCTTGATCCGTGTCCCCGCGGTCTGCCGCCGGTGTACGCGGCGGCGGAGTACGCGGACGTCGCCAGGTCGGTGCTGCTCGCGCACAAGGAACGCGGCGCGTTGCGGCTGGCGCCGTGGCTCGGCGCCCTGCTGGCCGACGGCGTGCTGGCGCTGTCCGCCGGTGCGCGACCGGCCGGTGCGCGACCGGCCGGCGCGGAACCGGCCGGCGCGGGAGCGGCGGCCGGCCCGGGCCCGGTGTTGGTGCCGGTTCCGTCGGCGCGGCGGGCGGTGGCGGCCCGGGGGCACGATCCGACGCTGCGGCTGGCCCGGGCGTCGGCGGTCGAGCTGCGGCGTCGCGGGGTGTCGGCGACGGCGGTGCCCGTGCTCGCCCAGGCGCGCAGGATCTCCGACCAGGGAGGGCTGAGCGGCCACGAGAGGCTGCGGAACGTCGCGGGTGCCCTGAGGGTCCGGCCGGCCGGTGAACGCCTGTTGCGGGGGCGTTCTGTGGTGCTGGTGGACGATCTGGTGACCAGCGGTGCCTCGCTGGCGGAGGCGGCCCGGGCGTTGCGGGAGTGCGACGCGGAGGTGACGGGTGCGGCGGTGGTCGCGGCCGCCGCCGGCACGGTCTGATCCGACGCCCCGCTGACCCTACGGCCGCCGGCCGGCCGTCGTGTGGCCGGACACCGTCTGGCCGGACACCTCCTCCCGGAACCCGCCCACCGGACATCTCCGAACGGCGTACTCCGCTCCGGGAGGTGCGCGCGGGTGCACAGGGGCGCACGGGGCGTACGGTGTGCGCCCTCACCGGGTCGGCACCCGGTCGGCGGTGTCGCCCGGACGGCGGTCGGACGGCGGGGGTACCGCGCCCGCCGGAACCCCCGCGACGGGTCGATCGTTGCAGGTGGTGAGGGGGTGACGCAGTGACACCCGGAGACGTACGCGCCGGTAGGGGGTGCCGAGCCTCCCCCAGTCGGGGTACGTTCGGGTTATGAGGAACAGCACAGTTGTTCCTACGAGCGGAGCATGCGCGTTTTTGTCGCGTCTGGCCGACTCTGCTAGCCGCCCTCCGTTGGAGTGAGTGGCGATCTTCCCAGAGGGGGAGAAGGAGGTGGAAGTCGCAACCCGACGTAGCGCCGAACGGGAGCCCGGGTGAACACCGGGTGGTTCGGCATCAGTGCACAGAGGACGCACTCCGCATGGCGCCGGAGTGCTCCGGGAACGGAGTTCTGCGTGGACATCGTCGTCAAGGGCCGTAAGACAGAGGTTCCGGAGCGGTTCCGCAAGCACGTGGCCGAGAAGCTGAAGCTGGAGAAGATCCAGAAGTTCGACGCCAAGGTGATCCGTCTGGACGTCGAGGTCTCCAAGGAGCACAACCCCAGGCAGGCGGACCGTTCCGACCGGGTGGAGATCACACTCCGCCACCGGGGACCGGTCATCAGGGCAGAAGCCGCGGCGACCGACCCGTACGCCGCCCTGGACCTGGCCACCGAGAAGCTGGAGTCCCGTCTACGCCGCCGTCACGACAAGCGCACCTCTCGCCGCGGCAGCGGCCGCATCCCGGCCAGCGAGGTCGCGGTCACCGTGCCCGACGCCGCGGTTCTCAACGGGAACGGGGAACTGGGTGCCTCGGCCGACGAGGAGTCGGGGGCGCCCGCGGTGAAGAAGGTCGGCCCGCTGGACGTGCAGGGCGAGGGCCCGCTCGTCTGCCGCGAGAAGACCCACAAGGCGGCACCCATGTCACTCGACCAGGCTCTCTACGAAATGGAGCTGGTGGGGCACGACTTCTATCTGTTCGTCGACTCCGACACGAAGCACCCGAGCGTCGTCTACCGCAGGCACGCCTACGACTACGGCGTGATCCACCTGGAGCCGGACCCGTTCGTCGAGGAGCCTCCGCACGGTGCGGGAGGCGCACTCGGAAACTGAGCGCCCACGCGCGCCCCGTCCCCGGCGACCGGCCGGGGCGGGGCGCGCGGTGAACTCCGCAGCGCCGTGCGCGAGGTGGCTGTGCGCCCTTGCCCCGTCCATTCCCGCCCCCGCCGCCTATAGCATGGGCGCCATGACCAACCGGCCTCCTGATCAGCCCGGTTGGCGCTGACGCCGATGAGGTCCACGAAGTGGCTGGCTGTGCAGGGGGAGGAACGGATGGCGGACGGCTTCGGGCCGACGATGCCCGACGCGTACCAGGGCTCGGTCGACCGCGCGGGGGACCGCGACGAGGAGCGGCAGGACGAACCGATCCGGGTGCTCGTCGTCGACGACCACGCGCTGTTCCGCCGCGGCCTTGAGATCGTCCTCGCGCAGGAGGAGGACATCCAGGTCGTGGGGGAGGCCGGAGACGGCGCCGAGGCCGTGGAGAAGGCCGCCGACCTGCTGCCGGACATCGTGCTGATGGACGTGCGGATGCCCCGGCGCGGCGGCATCGAGGCGTGTACGGCCATCAAGGAGGTGGCCCCCAGCGCCCGGATCATCATGCTGACGATCAGCGACGAGGAGGCCGACCTCTACGAGGCCATCAAGGCGGGCGCCACCGGCTACCTGCTGAAGGAGATCTCGACCGACGAGGTGTCGACGGCGATCCGTGCGGTGGCCGACGGGCAGTCACAGATCAGCCCCTCGATGGCGGCCAAGCTCCTGACCGAGTTCAAGTCGATGATCCAGCGCACCGACGAGACCAAGCTGGTACCCGCCCCCCGGCTCACCGACCGGGAGTTGGAGGTGCTCAAGCTGGTGGCGACGGGCATGAACAACCGGGACATCGCCAAGGAGCTGTACATCAGCGAGAACACGGTGAAGAACCACGTCCGGAACATCCTGGAGAAGCTGCAACTGCACTCCCGCATGGAGGCCGTGGTCTATGCGATGCGGGAGAAGATCCTGGAGATCCGCTGATCCGCTGATCCGCTGAGGGGTGTCAGCCGTCCCGGAGCGCGCCCTCCAGGAGTCGCCGCAGCTCGACGTCGTCGCAGCGCTCCACGCGGACGTCGGAGCAGCCGACCCAGGACGCCGCCTCCCACAGCGCGCGCGCCATCGGTTCGACGGCGGTCCGGCCGGCCATCGAGACCTGACGGGCCACAAGCGTCGTCCCCTCCCGGCCCGGGTCGACGCGGCCCACAAGCCGGCCGCCGGCGAGCAGGGGCATGGCGAAGTAGCCGTGCACGCGCTTCGGCTTGGGCACATACGCCTCCAACCGGTGGGTGAAGCCGAACATCCGCTCGGTGCGCGGCCGGTCCCAGACCAGTGAGTCGAAGGGGGAGAGCAGCGTGGTGCGGTGGCGGCCCCTCGGGGTGGACTCCAGGGCGGCCGGGTCGGCCCACGCCGGTTTCCCCCAGCCCTCGACCGTCACCGGCACCAGGCCGGTGGCGGGCAGGACGGCGTCCACCCGGGCGCCCTTGAGCCGGTGGTAGTCGGCGAGGTCGGCGCGGGTCGCGACGCCGAGCGCGGCGCCGGCCTGGGCGACCAGCCGGCGGACGCACGCGGTGTCGTCGAGGTCGTCGTGCAGCAGTTCGGCCGGCACGGCGCGCTCGGCGAGGTCGTAGACCCGCTTCCAGCCGCGGCGCTCGGTGCACACCACCTCGCCGGTGTCCAGCAGCCACTCCACCGCGATCTTCGTCTCGGACCAGTCCCACCACACGCCGCCGTTCTTGGCGCCGCCCAACTCGGTGGCGGTGAGCGGCCCGTCGGCGCGGAGCCGGTCGCGGACGGCGCCGCACGCCTTCTCCATGTCGGCTATCCGGTGCCAGCGGTGGCCGCGCTCGCGGTACGCGCGCCGGCGGAACGCGAACAGCGGCCACTCCTCGACGGGCAGCACACAGGCGGCGTGCGACCAGTACTCGAACGCGCGGCCCTGGGACCAGTAGGCCGCCTCCACCCGCTCCCGGGGCACCGCGCCGAGTCGGGCGTACGGCACCAGTTCGTGTGATCTGGCCAGCACGGAGATCGTGTCGAGCTGGACGGCGCCCAGCCGGCGCAGCACTCCGGGTACGCCCGCGGCCCGGTCGGGGGCGCCGAGCAGCCCCTGGGCGCGCAGCGCGAGGCGGCGGGCCTCGTCGGCCGACAGCGTGACGGTGGGAGGCGGGGTGGGGGCTGTCTCTAAAACA
>NZ_WMLF01000459.1 GCF_014156695.1 Streptomyces durbertensis
GTCGAGGGACAACATCGCACGGGTCGTGATCACCCCCGACGTCGTCCACTCCAACGTCAACCCGACACTCGTCCCCCGCACGGTCGGCGACGGCCGCCAGGAGAAGAGCGCGTAGGCGGTCCGAGGGACCGCCGGTTCCTCAGCGAAGCCCGCGGAGCACGATGCCTTCCGCCGATGCCGGATTCGCCGGCTCGATTGCGCCGGAGCCGGGCGCACCGAAACGCGCCCGGTAGTGCCACACCCTCTTGACCGCCTGGAGGTCGTGGCGGCCGTACGCGCAGCTTCCCCGATGATGCGGGGATCGAGCACGCCGTCGACCGCTTCGCCAGGAAAGACCAGGGCAATCCGAGCTTTTCGATGACGCTTGATGCCGCTCAATGGGGCCGGTTGTCGTGTCAGAGGCGAGTCGTGCTTCCAAGGGAGCAGCCGTGCGCCAGCCCAGCCCCGTCAGACGCGCCGCGTGAGTACAGAAGTCCGCTACCGCGCAGCGTACGAGTGGGCATGTCTGAGCCCCGGCCTGATCAGCCGGGGCTCAAAGTGCCGACCCGGGTTCCTGAGGGCAGCTCCGGGTCGGCGGGAGTGGCCCCGGTCTCCCAGCGGTGGGGCCGGGAGACCAGACCAGGGCGTTCAGCGACGAGACGTCGAGCCAGGCACGAGGAAGCCGCGCCCCGCCAGCGGCAGCGCCGGCACCGGACCGGCAGACACTTGGCGACGTACCTCCGCCGTGACGTCGCGACGCGTCGCCGGCTCAGCCCTGTCGTACAACCGCCACTCGCCCTGCGGCTGAGCCGGATCGGCGGGTGCGGCCACACCTGCCATCCCGCACAGCCGGGCCAGCTTCTCCATGTGACGTGCCTGGAACGGGGTCATGCGGGGCATGCTACGGCCACTCCGGCTTCGGCATCGGACGGATGGCGCAGTCCGGGGAGTGCTGGCATTTCGCGGCCACCTCGACCAGCACCCCCTCCGTCGGGTGCCCCCAGAGCTCGTTGTCCGGTTCCCACCCGCACTCGGTGATTGCCTGCCGGGTGCGGTCCAGAATCTGTGGGTCGTAGTTCGTCGGGTCCCAGCCCGGATAGTGGTGGACGAAGTCGCCGAAGCGGGCGCACAACCGGGCGTAGAGCGCGGAGTGGAGCAGCAGGGCGTGCCAGCCCTCGTCGACGACGCGGGGCGGAGCAAGCCCAACGCCGGGGCGCGTCGCGCACGCCACGACGAACTTGATCGCCTCGTCGACGACGCGCTGCCCGGTGTCGACGGCCATGTTCGGGTTGGAGTCGAGGACGGTCGCGGTAACAGCGGCGTGTTCCTCCTCGCTCAGCAGTGCCCGTACATCGGTGGAGCAGGTCATGTTGTACTCCTTCGTGTAGGTGGTTGTGCTGCCTGCGACCCGTCCCGGCCGCGTATCCCTGGCAGGATCGGCCGGGGCGGGGTTGTGCGAGCTGGCCGGCGGGAGGCGGCGACGCGGACCGCCGGTCAGTCCAGTCAGGGAAGGGTGCCGAGGATGACGACGAGCAGCAGCCCGGCCACGATCAGGCAGTAGAGGATCTGCGCGGGCACGGACTCCTCGATCCGCTGACGGCGGCGGCGCAGGCTCACCGCACGCCCCCATCGTCGACAGCGGCGAAAGCGCATCGGACCGCGTCGGCGGTCACCACGACGGCGACCTCGTCCACGAGCGCGGCCGGCAGATCGGCCCACGTCGCGGCGAGCGCGTCCTGGTGCGGCCCGTCGTGCCCGGCCGGGAGTGCGCACGGCATGCGGGCGGCGACAAGCGGCGGCGTCTCCTGCCAGCGCGCCCGGCGCGCCCCGCACACCTCGATCTCCGGTGTCATCACGACACCTCCGGGGCCGACAGCCACGGGCCGCGCGGACCGCCCGACAGCGACACCCAGCGGGGTGCCGGCTGGTCGGTAGGCACGTAGGGGCGGACCATGCGGGAAGCGTCCCCGTCAAGCACCCGCGAGTGCTCCGAGCGGCGGCCCGCCGGGACACCCGACGGCCAGCCTGTCGGGGTGATGTGCAGGCGTTTCACCGAGCCACCCTCCCTGGCTCCGGTGCGTCGAACTGGCCCTGGCCGTGCGGCAGGCAGGCCGTGCACGCCCGGTGGGACCCGCCCGGCCCGGTGTTCTGTTCGATCAGGGAGGCCAGCCGCACGGTCGCGTTCTCGCTGCCGCACCTGTCGCAGCGCTGCGGATGCAGCGGGATCACCGGACCTCCTCGGCGCCGGCGCGGCCGTGGCAAGGGCAGGTGCACACGTCGTAGTGCACGCCCTCGCACGGCGACGGCCGCTCCTGCCCGTCTGTGCAGTCGTCGTGCGCGCGGATGCGGCACGACCACGACTGGTACGGGTCGGTGAGGAATCCCCTCGCCGCGTCGGCGAGCGCGGCGCGGCGCGCTCTCTCCTGGCGGGTACGGCGGGGCGTATCAGACATGACCATCTCCAGTGACGTCGTCATCGCAGATAGTCACTGTGGCGTCACGGAAAGGCCCCGACTTTCACACTGTGAGGAAAGTCAGGGCCCCAAGCAGATGAGAGGACTACACGCCCACCCACCGAGCGAACGCCCGCAACTCCCGCGACGGCGTCCCCCGTCCCCGCAGCAGCGCCATCACCGTCTCCCGCGTCGTCGGGTGGTACCGCGTCTGCACCGCCGCCGCCGACCGCGCCTCCAGCAGCGCTTCCAGCGCACGGTCTCGCTGCCCCAGTCGCTCGTGAGCCCGCGCCATGTCCATGTAGTGGTGAGCCGTCCGGTTCAGCGCCCAACCGGCCGGGAAACGGATCTGCGCACCCATCTCCACGCTCCGCCCCGCCTCACCGAGATCGAGCTGGGTGCTCGCGGCGTGCAGCGCGACGTTGGTGAGGTCGAAGCACATCTGATAGGGATCCGGCCGGCCGACGATCCGGGCCGCCAAGTCCCGCGCCTCTCCGATCTGGGCAGCCACATCATTCGCTGCACCCGGAGCGTATGAACGCGAGGACACCACAGCCGTCTTCAGCCACAACGTCCCGCGCATAGACATCGCCCTTGGGTCCCCCCGCCGGACCGGGTCCTCCAGCTCCCGCTCCAGCAGCCGGATCTCCCGCAGCGACACCTCCGGCGCCCCGTGCCGCAGGAAGTAGTCGCTCCTCCCTTGGCACACCACCCCCTGGAGGTACGGGTCACCGGCGTGCGGGGCGCATTGCTGAATCCGCTCCAACGCCAGCAACGCCAAGTCGGTGAAGCCGAGCTTGTTCACGAAGCTCCAGCCGAGTCGGTAGGCGTCGGCCAACGCGCGGTACGCCTGCTCGCGTGCCTCACCCGCGGCCGCCGTATCAGCAAGCAGCAGCAACTCGTCGATCAGTGCCGGGACTGCTGCGCCGATCGGCATGTACTCCCCGCCCAGCCGCGCCGCGTCCAGCCGCGCAATCTGAGCGCGGATGTCCCGCAGAGGCCGCACCGGCTCAAGTTCCCCGGGAAGCAGCGGGTTGGCCAGGGCGTGGCGAAGCGGCTGGATCAGCTCTTCAAGCTGGTCCTTCTTCAAGGAGTCGAAGTACGGCTGACCGGTCAGGTCCGTGACCGGCACCCGGAGCGCCCGGGCGCACGCCGCCGTCAGCGCTGGAGACGCCGCCCGGTGGCCGGCCTCCACCTTGGTGAGGTTGCTGTAGCTGACGTTGGCCCGCTGCGCGAGCCCGTGCTGGGTGTACCCCCGCTGGACACGGATGGCCTGAATGCGGCGACCGATGGAGACATCGTGTCGCGCGTCGGTGTCATCGGGCATGCTGACTCCATTCCGAACTCGACACTCGGAACGGTACCCCCGCCACTCTGGCCGTGGACGGCGAACAGCCCCCATTTCACGCGGAGATGGGGGCCGTTCGCCGTCCCACCGCCAGGCGTGCGGTCGTCGACGCGAACCTGATCAGGTGGCACGGCGGCGAGCTCGACGCCTGGGACCAACCCGTACGCCTATGGCCGCCGAGTCGAACAAGATCCGGCGCTCCCACTCCCAGCGGTCACCGCCGGGGAAGGCGGTCAGCCCGCCGTTGGTGGTCCCGTGACGAACTGCAAGCGGTAAACGCCGTCTTCGGCCAGGGAGTCCTACGCGCTCTTCTCGTGGGGGTTGTCCATGCCGCGGGTGCGCGGCACGAGCGTGGGGTTGACGTTGCTCTGGACGACGTCGGGGGTGATGACCACGCGGGCCACGTCCTTGCGTGAG
>NZ_WMLF01000046.1 GCF_014156695.1 Streptomyces durbertensis
TCGGGGGAGTGGGGCGACTCGCCGACGGCGTGTTCGGTGGCCCACAATGATCCCGCGTACCGCGTGGGCGGCGATCGGGTCCCGGTAGCCGCGCGGCGGGTGCGCAACGCGCCGGAAACGGTGTGGTGGGATGCTCGGGAGCGTACCCGGAACGCCACGCGTGCCCGGTCCCCGCCGTGGACGGCCTGACCAGCGAAGATGGGTGAATGGCGACGATGGACAAGCAGCAGGAATTTGTACTCCGGACGCTTGAGGAGCGGGACATCCGCTTCGTCAGACTGTGGTTCACCGACGTGCTGGGCTTCCTGAAGTCCGTCGCCGTGGCGCCCGCCGAGCTGGAGCAGGCGTTCGAGGAGGGCATCGGGTTCGACGGTTCGGCGATCGAGGGCTTCGCGCGGGTCTACGAGTCGGACATGATCGCCAAGCCGGCGCCGAGCACGTTCCAGATCCTGCCGTGGCGGGCCGAGGCGCCGGGCACGGCGCGCATGTTCTGCGACATCCTCATGCCGGACGGCTCGCCCTCGTACGCCGATCCGCGCTATGTGCTGAAGCGCATGCTGTCGAAGACGTCGGACCTCGGTTTCACCTTCTACACGCATCCCGAGATCGAGTTCTTTCTGCTGAAGGACAAGCCGGTGGACGGCTCCCGGCCGACTCCGGCGGACTCCTCGGGGTACTTCGACCACACCCCGCAGAACGTCGGCATGGACTTCCGCCGGCAGGCGATCACGATGCTGGAGTCGATGGGCATCTCGGTGGAGTTCTCCCACCACGAGGGCGCGCCGGGCCAGCAGGAGATCGACCTGCGGTACGCGGACGCGTTGGCGACGGCCGACAACATCATGACGTTCCGGCTGGTGATGAAGCAGGTCGCGCTGGAGCAGGGTGTGCACGCGACCTTCATGCCGAAGCCGTTCTCCGAGCACCCGGGTTCCGGGATGCACACGCACCTGTCGCTGTTCGAGGGCGACCGGAACGCCTTCCACGAGTCGGGGGCGGAGTACCAGCTGTCGAAGGTGGGCCGGTCGTTCATCGCCGGTCTGCTGAGGTACGCCGGTGAGATCTCCGCCGTCACCAACCAGTGGGTGAACTCCTACAAGCGGATCTGGGGCGGTACGCAGCGCACGGCGGGCGCCGGCGGCGAGGCGCCGTCGTACATCTGCTGGGGCCACAACAACCGGTCCGCGCTGATCCGGGTGCCGATGTACAAGCCGGGCAAGATCGGCTCGACGCGCATCGAGGTGCGGTCGCTGGACTCCGGCGCCAACCCGTACCTGGCCTACGCGGTGCTGCTGGCGGCGGGGCTCAAGGGTGTCGAGGAAGGCTTCGAACTGCCGCCGGGAGCGGAGGACGACGTGTGGGCGCTCAGCGACTCGGAGCGGCGGGCGCTCGGCATCTCCCCGCTGCCGCAGAACCTCGGTGAGGCGATCGACCTCATGGAGCGCAGCGAGCTGGTCGCCGAGACGCTGGGTGAGCACGTCTTCGACTTCTTCCTCCGCAACAAGCGGCAGGAGTGGGAGGAGTACCGCTCCGAGGTCACCGCGTTCGAGCTGCGGAAGTCGCTTCCCGTCCTGTGATGCGGCCGCCCTCGGTGACACCCCCGCACGACGGTCCCGCGCACGACGCGAACGACGGCCCCCCGCAGTCGGCAGGGGGGCCGGGCGGCGCCGGAGGCCGCCGCAGCAGCACGCACCGGCGGCTGCTGCGGTACGGCTTCGGCGACCCGGCCACCGCCGCCCGGCTGCTCGCCACCCCGGAGCTGGGCGAACTCGCCTTCGACACCGGGCTGTTGGAAGCCCTCGGCGGTTCCGCCGACCCGGACCAGGCGCTGCTCGGCCTGGTCCGGCTGGTGGAGGCGCAGCCCACCGACGGCGACCGGCGTGAACTGGTCGCCACCGTCCGGGCGGCGAAGCCGCTGCGGGACCGGCTGCTGGGGGTGCTCGGCGCCTCCGAGGCGCTGGCCGACCACCTGACCCGCCACCCGGAGGACTGGCGGACGCTCAGCACGTACGAGCGCACGGACCTGCATCCGGGCGTGGCGGAGTTCGAGGAGCAGTTGGCCGACGCCGACACCCCGGACGCACTGCGTGTCGCCTACCGCCGCGGGCTGCTGATGATCGCCGCCCGCGACGTGTGCGGCACGACCGGCTTCCCGGAGGCCGCCGCCGAGCTGGCCGACCTGGCGACCGCCACCCTGCGGCGGGCGCTGTCGATCGCGGAGAGCGAGGCGCCGGAGGACGCGCGGGCCTGCCGGCTGGCGGTCATCGGCATGGGGAAGTGCGGCGGTCGGGAGCTGAACTACGTCTCCGACGTGGACGTCATCTTTGTCGCGGAGCCGGCCGAGACCGCGGGGGAGGTCGACGAGGGCCGGGCCGTGCGGGCCGCGATCCGGCTCGCCTCCCGCATGATGCGCGTCTGCTCGGACACCACCGCGCAGGGCACCATCTGGCCGGTTGATGCCAACCTCCGCCCGGAAGGGCGCAACGGGCCGCTGGTGCGGACGCTCAGCAGCCATCTCGCCTACTACCAGCGGTGGGCGAAGACGTGGGAGTTCCAGGCGCTGCTGAAGGCCCGCCCGGTCGCCGGGGACGAGGCGCTCGGCCAGAGCTACGTGGACGCGCTGGCGCCGATGGTCTGGCAGGCCTCCCAGCGGGAGAACTTCGTGCCGGACGTGCAGCGCATGCGGCGGCGTGTCATCGACAACATCCCGCTCGGGCAGGTGGAGCGCGAACTGAAGCTCGGGCCGGGCGGGTTGCGGGACGTGGAGTTCGCCGTGCAGCTCCTCCAACTGGTGCACGGCCGCGCGGACCGTACGCTGCGCAGCTCCACCACGCTGGAGGCGTTGGCCGCGCTGGCCGCCGGCGGCTACGTGGGCCGGCAGGACGCGGCGGCGCTCGCCGAGTCCTACGACTTCCTGCGGACGGTCGAGCACCGCATCCAGCTGCACCGGCTGCGGCGCACCCATCTGATGCCGGAGGACGAGGCCGATCTGCGCCGGCTGGGGCGCTCGTTGGGCTTCCGCAGCGAACCGGTCACCGAGCTCACCCGCGCCTGGAAGCGGCACACCTCGGTGGTGCGCCGCCTCCACGAGAAGATCTTCTACCGCCCGCTGCTCGACGCCGTCGCCCAACTCGCCCCGGGCGAAACGAGGTTGAGTACGGACGCGGCGCGCGAGCGGCTGGTGGCGCTCGGCTACGCCGACCCCGCCGGCGCGCTGCGCCACCTGGAGGCGCTGGCCTCCGGCGTCAGCCGCAAGGCGGCCATCCAACGCACCCTGCTGCCGGTCCTGTTGGGCTGGTTCGCGGACTCGGCCGATCCGGACGCGGGCCTGCTCAACTTCCGCAAGGTCTCCGACGCGCTCGGCAACACCCCGTGGTACCTGAGGCTGTTGCGCGACGAGGGCGCGGCGGCGGAGAACCTCGCCCGGGTGTTGTCCGCGGGGCGGCTCGCGCCGGACCTGCTGCTGCGCGCTCCCGAGGCGGTCGCCCTGCTCGGGGACCGGGCCGGGTTGGAGCCGCGTGACCGGGCGGCGCTGACCCAGGAGGTGCTGGCCGCCGTCGGCCGCGCGGACAGCGCGGAGGCCGCCGTCGCCGCCGCGCGCGGTGTGCGCCGGCGGGAGCTGTTCCGCACCGCCGCCGCCGATCTCATCACCGCCTACGGCACCGAGGGCACCGAGCCGCACCAGGACCCGTCGGCCGCCGTCGACCGGGTCGGCGACGCGATCTCCGACGTCAGCGCCGCCGCCGTCGCCGGCACCCTGCGCGCCGCCACCCGGGAACGCTGGGGCGACATCCTGCCTACCCGGTTCACCGTGATCGGCATGGGCCGCTTCGGCGGCCGGGAGATGGGCTACGGCTCGGACGCCGACGTGCTGTTCGTCCACGAGCCGTGGCCCGGCGCCGACGAGAAGGAGGCCGCCGACGCCGCCTTCGCGATCGCCGGCGAGATGCAGCGGCTGCTGCGGCTGCCCAGCACCGACCCGCCGCTGCTGCTCGACGCGGACCTCCGCCCGGAGGGCAGGTCGGGCCCGCTGGTGCGCAGCCTCGCCGGCTACGAGGCGTACTACCGGCGCTGGATGCAGGCCTGGGAGAGCCAGGCGCTGCTGCGTGCCGAGCCGGTCGCCGGGGACGAGGAGCTGGGCCGCCGCTTTGTCGAGCTGATCGACCCGCTGCGGTACCCGGCGGGCGGGCTCGGCGACGACGCGGTGCGGGAGATCCGGCGGCTGAAGGCGCGGATGGAGAGCGAGCGGCTGCCGCGCGGCGCGGACCCCACCACCCACGCCAAGCTGGGCAGGGGCGGGCTCTCCGACGTCGAGTGGACCGTGCAGCTGCTCCAGCTCCGGCACGCGCACGAGATCCCCGAACTGCGCACGACGCGCACCCGACAGGCGCTCGCGGCGGCCCGGGAGGCGGAACTGCTGTCGGAGGCGGACGCTGAGGTGCTGGACGAGGCGTGGGTGCTGGCGACCCGGGTGCGGAACGCGGCCATGCTGGTCAGGGGCCGCCCGGGCGACACGTTCCCGTCCGAGCCGCGCGAACTGGCCGCCGTCGGCCGCTATCTGGGCCACGAGCCGCTGGACGCCGGGGACCCGGCGGAGTCGGCCGGGTCGGCGGGCGCCGCCGGGGCGCGCGGGCGCGGGGCGGGCGGCGAGGCGCTGGAGGCGTACCGGCGCACGACCCGTCGCGCGCGGGCGGTGGTGGACCGGTTGTTCTACGACGCCTGACCGGCGCGCACACGAGACGACGCGCCCCCGCCCGAGGATCCTCGGGCGGGGGCGCGTCGCTGCGTTCCGGCTACGGCTGTGTTCCGGCTGCGGCGCGGAGCCGGGCTACGGGGCCGTGGCGACCGGGCGGGACCGGCTGGGGTCGTCGCCGGGCGGCGGCTGTTCGGAGCCGTTGTCGGACCGTGCGACGGCCACGGCGACGGGCTCAGCGACGACCGGCTCAGCGGCGACGGGCTCAGCGACGACGGGCCCGCCGTCGGCGCGGCGTGACGGTGCGGCGTCGGCCTCCACCGGCAGCCGGTGGACGTGGGCCCGGTACCACCACTTCGCCACGGCGAAGCCGAAGGCCAGGCAGAGCAGACCGCCCACGGCGTCCAGCCAGAAGTGGTTGCCGGTGGCGACGATCACGACCAGCGTGGCCACCGGGTACAGCACGCCCAGCACCCGCACCCAGGTGCGGCGGGCGAGCAGCAGCAGGATCACCCCGCACCATGCGGACCAGCCGATGTGCATGGACGGCATCGCGGCGAACTGGTTGGAGACGTTGGCCATGTCGCCGGAGGCCATCGACCCCCAGGTGCCGTGCACTATCACCGTGTCGACGAACTCGGCGCCGTCGAACAGCCGGGGCGGGGCGAGCGGGAAGAAGTAGTAGCCGACGAGCGCGACGGCGGTCGTGGCGAACAGCACCGTGCGGGCCGGGCCGTAGCGGCCGGGCTGCCGGCGGTAGAGCCACACCAGCACGCCGATCGTCACGACGAAGTGCAGGGTGGCGTAGTAGTAGTTCATCCCCACTATCAACCAGGTGATCTTGTTGATCGTGTGGTTGACGGTCTGCTCGAAGGCCAGGCCGAGGGTCTGCTGGAAGTCCCACACCCACTGGGCGTGGCGCTGGGCCACGGCCTCGTGCTCGGGTACCGCGTTGCGGATGAGCGAGTACACCCAGTAGCTGACCGCGATCAGCGCGATCTCGAACCAGATGCGTGGCCGTCGCGGTGCCAGCGGCCGTCGCAACAGGGTACGGAGGGCTTGCGGTCGAGCCCTGCGTTCGTCCTGAGGAGTCGCAGTGCTCACCCGTTCTTCACCCTCGCTACGTGTGGTCGGTGCCCCCATGACGGGTCAGTCTGCCAGACGCGGGGTGGCCACCGATCATCCTCCGGGTGGGTTCTGCCGGCGTCACACTCGTCCCTGAGTGCTACACCCGCCCCCGGGGTCACCCCTGTTCGGCCGGAGCGGCGGCGGTGGAGCCGCGCACGACGAGTTCCGGCAGGAAGACGAACTCGCTGTGCGGGGCCGGGGTGCCGCCGACCTCCTCCAGCAGGGCCCGGACGGCGGCCTGTCCCATGGCGGTGACCGGCTGCCTGATCGTGGTCAGCGGCGGGTCGGTGAACGCTATGAGCGGGGAGTCGTCGAAGCCGATGACGGAGACGTCGGCCGGGACGGCCAGCCCGCGTTCGCGGACCGCGCGCACGGCGCCCAGCGCCATCATGTCGCTGGCGCAGACGACGGCCGTGCAGCCCCGGTCCAGCAGCGCGGACGTCGCCGCCTGGCCGCCTTCCAGCGTGAACAGGGAGTGCTGGACGAGGGAGCGGGCGCTCTCCTCGGAGTGTCCGAGCCGTTCCCGCAGCGCGGCCACGAAGCCCTCCACCTTGCGCAGCACGGGAACAAAACGGGAGGGGCCGACGGCGAGGCCGACCCGGTGGTGGCCGAGGGAGGCGAGGTGGCTGACCGCCAGCCGCATCGCGGTGCGGTCGTCGGGCGAGACGAACGGCGCCCGCACGTGCGGGGAGAAGCCGTTGATCAGCACGAACGGCACGCCCTGGCCGCGCAGCTTCTCGTAGCGCTGCATGTCGGCGGTGGTGTCGGCGTGCAGTCCGGAGACGAAGATGATGCCGGCGACGCCGCGCTCGACGAGCATCTCGGTCAGCTCGTCCTCCGTCGACCCGCCCGGGGTCTGGGTGGCGAGCACGGGGGTGTACCCCTGCCGGGTGAGCCCCTGGGAGATGACCTGGGCGAACGCCGGGAAGATCGGGTTCTCGAGTTCGGGTGTGATCAGCCCCACCAGGCCGGCGCTGCGCCGGCGCAACCTGGCGGGGCGTTCGTAGCCCAGCAGGTCGAGCGCGGCAAGGACGGACTCGCGGGTGGCAGCGGCGACGCCCGGCTTGCCGTTCAGGACACGGCTGACCGTCGCTTCGCTGACCCCCGCCTGGGCTGCGATGTCAGCTAGCCGTGCGGTCACGAGTAGGGACTGTACCGGTAGTGCGGCACAGTGCCTACCGGGAGTTGCCGCCGGTGGCGCAGCGTCCCCGCCGCGCGCCCGGGCGCGCGGCGGATCGGGTTCCGCGCCCCGGGGCGTGCGGCGGTCAGCCGTCGAGGCGGTACCCGGGGAGCAGGGTTCCGCGCCATTCCTCGGCGGTGGCCCGCATGCCCTCCCTCGGGGTCTCCTCGCCGCGCAGGATCGCCGTCCAGTGCGGCTGGTAGGTGGCGAAGAGTTCGGCGCTCTGCGGCAGCGTGATGCGCGGGACGGCCTTGGTGTGCGCGAAGTAGAAGGAGTTGCGCACGGGGTCGGAGAGGACCGCGCGGCTGTACGCGGACTTGCGGGTGGGCAGCAGGCCGAGTTCCAGGGCGGCGCGCTCCTGCTGGGCGGCGGCGGTCATGTAGCCGACGAACACCTCGGCCGCCTCACGGTGCTCGGTGTTCTTGCTGATGACGAGGTTGTGGCCGCCGGTGGGGGAGCCGGCGGTGCCGGTGGAGCCGGCCGGCAGCGGCGCGATGCCGAGGTTCTCCCGCTTGCGGAAGGCGCTGCCGGAGAACACGTCGGCGGTCGCCCAGGGCCCGTTGATGATCATGGCGACCTCGCCGCTCTTGAACGCGGTCTGCATGGCGCCGTAGGCGTCCTCGGCCGGAGGCTTGCGGGCGGCGCCGGAGGTCACGAGGTCGGCGGCGGTCTCCGCGCCGCGCACGGCGGCGGCGCCGGCGACGGTGATGGCGGAGCGGCCGGGGTCGACGAGGTCGGTCTCCTCGCCGTAGAGGAAGGGGAGCGAGAAGTAGCCGTCGGTGTTGAGGGCGAGGCCGTCGGCGCCGGTGGCGTCCTTGATCTTGGCGGCGGCGTCCTTGAGTTCCTTCCAGGTCGACGGCGGGCGGCCGATGCCGGCCTTCTCGAAGAGGGCGCGGTTGTAGAGCAGCGCGAGCGGGTCGGTGACCTGCGGGATGCCGTAGACGCGGTCCTCGTGGGTGACGCTGGCGGTGGTGGTCTCCAGGAAGTCGGCGGCGTCGCCGAGGGCGGGGGAGTCGGTGAGGTCGGCGAGGTAGCCCTTGCCGACGAAGCCGGCGGTCCAGCCGACGTCGGCGCGCAGCACGTCGGGCACCCCGCTGCCCGCCTTCTGGGCCTTGACGTACCGTTCCTGCGCCTCGAAGAAGTCCACCTGCGTGTAGTCGACCTTGATCTTCGGGTGGTCCTTCTCGAAGGCCGCCACCAGCTTGCGGAACAGCGGCGACTCGGACTCGCCGGAGGTGTCCCACCAGGTGACCGTGCCCGAGACCCGGGAGGCCGCCTCCGCCGGGTTCTCGGCGTCGCCCGCGCCGCAGCCGGTGGCCGCGACCCCCAGGCACACCGAGAGGGCCAGCGCCAGTGTGCCCGTTATGCCGCGCCGCATGCGGTACCTCCGTGGTTGAGCTCGATTGATCTTGATTGAGCTTGATCGAACCGGTTGATCGTGTTGTACGTAGAGCGCCGAGAACGTAGCAGGGTTGCAAGTGCTTGCGGAAGCCGTCGCAAGATGGCTTGCAGAAATTTGCGGCAAGGTCTTTCGGATTGGTTGCGGCCCTGTTAACTTCCTCGTCAGCCCGGCGCCGCGACTGCGCGGCCCGTGAGGGAACCGTCACAGAACCCTCGAATCGGGCGTATCACCCTTGGAGGACTCTCATCATGCGGCGTGGCATAGGGATCACCGCACTGGTTGCGGCGCTGGCGCTTACGGCAACGGCTTGCGGCTCGGACGACGACAAGCAGGACAAGGGCTCCGGCGAGCTGTCGGGGACCGTCACCTTCTGGGACACCTCGAACGACGCCGAGAAGGCCGTCTACAAGAAGATCGCCGAGGACTTCACCAAGCTCCACCCCAAGGTGAAGGTCAAGCACGTCAGCGTCGACTTCGGTGAGGCCAACAACAAGTTCAAGAACGCCGCGCCGGGCAAGGGCGGCGGCGCTCCGGACGTGATGCGCACCGAGGTCGCCTGGGTCGCGGACTTCGCCAACCTCGACTACCTGGCCCCGCTGGACGGCACCCCGGCCATCGAGAACCAGGACGACTACCTGCCCACCGCCTGGGGCAGCACCCAGTTCAACGGCAAGACCTACGCCGTGCCGCAGGTCACCGACACGCTCGCGCTCTTCTACAACAAGAAGATCCTCAAGGAAGCCGGCGTCGAGGTCCCGCAGTCGCTGGAGGACGTCAAGAAGTCCGCCAAGAAGATCAAGGACAAGACCGGCGCCACCGCCCTCTACCTGCGCGGCGACGACCCGTACTGGTTCCTGCCCTACCTCTACGGCGAGGGCGGCGACATGCTCGACGCCGACGCCAAGAAGGTCACCATCGACGAGGAGGCGGGCGTCAAGGCGTTCGCCGCGATGAAGGACCTCGTCGACTCCAAGGCCGCCCTCACCGACCTCACCGACGGCTGGGACAACGGCCAGACCGCCTTCAAGAACGGCGACGTGGCCATGATGATCAACGGCCCGTGGGCGATCGAGGACTCGCTGTCCGGCAAGGAGTTCAAGGACAAGGGCAACCTCGGCGTCGCCGCCGTCCCGGCCGGCTCCAAGGCCCAGGGCGCCCCGCAGGGCGGCTGGAACCTCTCCGTCTACGCCGGCTCCCGCAACCTCGACGCCTCCTACGAGTTCGTCAAGTACATGAGCTCGCCCGAGGTCCAGCAGCGCACCACCGAGGAACTGAGCCTGCTGCCCACCCGCGCGTCGGTGTACGACGTCGACTCCGTCAAGAACAACGAGATGGTCCAGTTCTTCAAGCCGGCCGTCGACAAGGCCGTCGAGCGCCCCTGGATCGCCGAGGGCAACTCGCTCTTCGAGCCCATCAAGGTCTCCCAGCACGAGGTCCTCGCCGGCACCACCTCGCCGAAGGACGCCGCCAAGAAGGCCGGCGACGCCTACCGCAAGATCCTCAAGGACTGGAAGTAAGGACCGGCGGATCCGACAGCCGACCTGACTGGGAAGGACTACCGGCCACATGGCACGGACCATGAAGTCGGAGGCGAAGGCCGCCGGGGGACCTGACACCCCCGGCGGCCCCCGCCGCACCGGCACACGAGGCGAGGGCACGCCCGGCCCGCTCCGCAGGGCGCTCGCCACCCACTGGTACGCCTGGACGATGATCGCCCCGGTGGTCGTCGTGGTGGCCGTCATCATCGGCTACCCGCTCGGACGCGGCCTCTGGCTCTCGCTGACGAACGCCGACGAGTCCAACGTCGAGCGCACCATCGGCGCCAACACCATCGAGGCCACCTACGAGTTCGTCGGCCTCGACAACTACACCGCGATCCTCACCGACACGGTGTTCTGGAGCCGACTGGGCTGGACGGTGCTGTGGACCGTCGCCTGTGTGAGCATCACGTTCACCATCGGTCTCACGCTGGCCAACATGCTCAACCGCAAGCTGCGCGGACGCGCCCTCTACCGCGTCCTGCTCATCCTGCCGTGGGGCATCCCCGCCTTCGTCTCGGTGTTCGCCTGGCGGCTGCTGTTCAACGAGCGCAACGGCCTGCTCAACAACGTCCTCAACGGCGGCGGCATCGACTCCATCGCCTGGCTCGGCGACCCGACCTGGGCGAAGGTCTCCGTCATCGCGGTGAACGTCTGGCTCGGCGTGCCGTTCATGCTGGTCGCCACGCTCGGCGCCCTCCAGTCCATCCCCGGAGAGCTCTACGAGGCGGCCGAGATGGACGGCGCCGGACCCTGGCAGCGGTTCCGCAACATCACCATGCCGGGCATCCGCGCCGTCAGCTCCACGGTGATCCTGCTGAGCACCATCTGGACCTTCAACATGTTCCCGGTCATCTACCTGCTCACCAGGGGCGGACCGGGCGACTCCTCGGAGATCCTGGTGACGTACGCCTTCCGGCTCGCCTTCCTCAACAGCCCCCGCGACTTCGCGTCCTCGGCCGCATGGGGTGTGCTCATCCTGCTGCTGCTCGTCGCCTTCGCCGTGGGCTACCGCCGTGTACTCCGCAAGCAGGGAGAGGTGTGGTGAGCGACATGAACCCGCGACAGACCGCCGAGGCCCGTGCCGCCACCGCCGAGGCCGCCACCGGCCCCGAGGCCGCCACCGGCTCCCGGGCCACCACCGAAGGACCGACCGTGCCGCCCGCCGCCACCGCCTCCCCGGCGCCCACCGCCGCCGGCGCCCCGGCCGTACCGCCGCGCCGCCCCCGCAAGGGCGACGGCGGCAGCCTGCGCGACCGGCGCGGCCCGCTGGCCTCCCTCGGGCTGCACCTCGGCCTGGTCGTGGCCGCCGTGATCGCCGTCTTCCCGCCGCTGTGGCTGGTGGTCACCTCGTTCAAGCCCAAGACGGAGGCGTTCACCCTCGACCTCGTCAAGGACTTCACGTTCGAGAACTACAAGCACGTCCTCGCCGACACCCACTTCCTCGACTGGTTCGGCAACTCGGTCGTGGTCGTGCTCGGCACCACCGTGCTCGGCGTGCTCATCTCCTCCACCACCGGCTACGCGCTCAGCCGCTTCCGGTTCCCGGGCATGCGCCCGCTGATGTGGACCCTGCTGCTCACCCAGATGTTCCCCATGGCGGTGCTGATCGTGCCGCTGTACAACCTGATGGCCTCGCTCGGCCTGCTCAACCAGCCGGTCGGCCTGATCGTCACCTACCTCACCATCGCCGTGCCGTTCTGCGCCTGGATGATGAAGGGGTTCTTCGACACCATCCCGGTCTCCATCGACGAGTCGGGACGCGTCGACGGGCTCACCCCCTTCGGCACGTTCTGGCGCCTGGTGATGCCGCTGGCAAAGCCGGGCCTGGCCGTCACCGGCTTCTACACCTTCGTCACCGCCTGGGCCGAGGTCGCCTACGCCACCGCGTTCATGACCGGCGAGGAGAACCTGACACTCGCCGGCGGCCTCCAGACGTTTGTCAACCAGTACTCGGCGGACTGGGGATCGATGACGGCGGCAGCCGTGATCATCGCCGTGCCCGCCGCGCTGGTCTTCGGCTTCGCACAGCGCTACCTGGTCTCCGGAATGACAGCGGGCGCGGTCAAGTCCTGACCCGCCCGCGTCCCCCCACGCAACCCATACCGACCGCGACCAACCCGCGACCAACAGGGAAGACATGACACAGCATCTCGCCGCACCCGCCAACCGAGCTGACGCACCCACCAGGCGCAGAAGCCCGGGCTGGTGGCGCGACGCCGTCATCTACCAGGTCTACCCGCGCTCCTTCGCCGACGGGAACGGCGACGGCATGGGCGACCTGCCCGGTATCCGCCGCCGCCTTCCCTACCTCGCCGAACTCGGCGTCGACGCAGTCTGGCTCAGCCCGTTCTACGCCTCCCCGCAGGCCGACGCCGGCTACGACGTGTCCGACTACCGCGCCATCGACCCGATGTTCGGCGACCTGCACGACGCCGACGCCCTGATCCGCGAGGCCCACGACCTGGGCCTGAAGATCATCGTCGACCTGGTGCCCAACCACTCCTCCGACCAGCACGAGTGGTTCCAGCAGGCGCTGCGCGAGGGCCCCGGCTCCCCGCTGCGCGACCGCTACCACTTCCTTCCCGGCAAGGGCGAGACCGGTGAACTCCCGCCCAACGACTGGGAGTCCATCTTCGGCGGCCCCGCCTGGACCCGCACCAGCAACCCCGACGGCACCCCGGGTGAGTGGTACCTGCACCTCTTCGCCCCCGAACAGCCCGACTTCAACTGGGAGAACGAGGCCGTCCGGGACGAGTTCCGGTCCGTGCTGCGCTTCTGGCTCGACATGGGCGTCGACGGCTTCCGCATCGACGTCGCCCACGGCCTGGTCAAGGCCGCCGGCCTGCCCGACATGGGCCGCAGCGGCCAGCTCAAGCTGCTCGGCAACCAGGTGCTGCCCTTCTTCGACCAGGACGGCGTCCACGAGATCTACCGCTCCTGGCGGAAGATCCTGGAGGAGTACGGGGGCCAGCGCATCGGCGTCGCCGAGGCCTGGACACCCAGCGCCGAGCGCACCGCCCTCTACCTGCGCCCCGACGAGCTGCACCAGGCGTTCAACTTCCACTACCTGGGCACCGACTGGGACGCGGCGGCCCTGCGCGACGCGATCGACGAGTCGCTGGACTCCATGCGCCCGGTCGGCGCCGCCACCACCTGGGTGCTGTCCAACCACGACGTCGTCCGGCACCGCACCCGCCTCGGCGGCGGCCTCGACCGGGCCCGCGCCGCGACGCTGCTGATGCTGGCGCTGCCCGGCTCCGCCTACGTCTACCAGGGCGAGGAGCTCGGCCTGCCCGAGGTCGTCGACCTGCCCGACGAGGTGCGCCAGGACCCGTCGTTCTTCAAGGACAACGGCCAGGACGGGCTCCGCGACGGCTGCCGGGTGCCGATCCCGTGGACCGTCGACGGCTCCTCCCTCGGCTTCGGCGAGGGCGGCAGCTGGCTGCCGCAGCCGGCCGCGTGGGGCGAGCTGAGCGTGCAGGCGCAGACCGGCGACGTCGACTCCACCCTGGAGATGTACCGCACGGCGCTGCGCGTCCGGCGCGAGCACCCGGATCTGGGCGCCGGCGACGCGGTGGTGTGGCTGGACGCCCCCGAGGGCGTACTGGCCTTCCGGCGCGGCGACTTCGTCTGCGTGGCCAACACCACCCCGCACGAGGTCGACCTCTCCGGCCACCCGGAGCTGCGGCCCGGCGCCGAAGGCCGCGTGCTGCTGACCAGCCGCCGGACCGAAGACAGAACCACCACCCTGCCCGGCGACTTCGTGCAGTGGTGGACCGCGTGACGACGGCCGACGCCGCGCCCCCGACGACCACGGCCGTCGGGGGCCCCGCCGTTGCCGCGAGCCCGTCCACGGCGCGGCTGGCGGACATCGCGGCGCAGGCGTCCGTCAGCGAGGCCACCGTCAGCCGGGTGCTCAACGGCCGCACCGGCGTGGCGTCCGGGACGCGGCAGAAGGTGCTCGCCGCGCTCGACGTGCTCGGCTACGAGCGGCCGGTACGGCTGCGGCAGCGCAGCGCGGGTCTCATCGGCCTGGTCATACCCGAGTTGACCAACCCGATCTTCCCGGCGTTCGCCCAGGTCATCGAACAGGCGCTGTCCGGCTACGGGTACACGCCCGTGCTGGGCACCCACATGCCGGGCGGCGCCACCGAGGACGAACTCGTCGACCAGCTCGTGGAACGCGGCGTCACCGGCATCATCTTCCTCTCCGGACTGCACGCCGACGTCACCGCCGACCCCGCCCGCTACGACCGGCTCAGCGGTCAGGGCGTGCCGTTTGTCCTGGTCAACGGCTACAACGAGCGGATCAGCGCGCCCTTCGTCTCGCCCGACGACCGGACCGCGGCGAAGATCGCCGTCCGGCACCTGGCCGACCTCGGGCACCGCCGCGTCGGCCTCGCCGTCGGCCCCAGCCGGTTTGTTCCCGCCCGCCGCAAGGCGGAGGGCTTCGCCGCCGCGCTGGAGGAGACGGGTGTCTCCGGCGTCATCCAGCACACCCTGTTCACCGTCGAGGGCGGCCACGCCGCCGGCGGCGCACTGCTCGACCAGGGCTGCACGGGCATCGTCTGCGGCAGCGACCTGATGGCGCTGGGCGCCGTGCGCGCCGCCCGCGGGCGGGGACTGGACGTGCCGCGCGACCTGTCGGTCGTCGGCTACGACGACTCCGAACTCATCGCCTTCACCGACCCGCCGCTGACCACCGTCCGGCAGCCGGTGCGGGCCATGGCGCACGCCGCCGTGCAGTCGCTGCTGGAGGAGATCGGAGGCAACCCGGTGCCGCGCGCCGAGTTCGTCTTCCAGCCGGAGCTTGTCGTGCGGGGCTCCACCGCGCAGCCGCCGGCGGCCGCCTAGACGGGCTGTGCGGGAGGTCGGGACGGGGGAGCCCCGACCTCCCGCACGACCGACACCGGCCGGACGTGCCTCACTCGCAGGGCTCGACGTCCGGCGGCGGCGTCGGGCCGGTCGTCCGCCACAGCGTCTTCGACAGCGCCCTGATCCACGAACCGTCGTTGTGCGAGCGCCGGATCGCGGTGGAGATGAAGCGGCACATCTCCGTGTTGCCGTGCCCGTAGCCCACGCCGTACCGCTCGACGGTGAACGGCTCGCCGACCACCTTCAGCTTCTCCGGGTCGTCGGCGGCGAAGCCGAGCAGGATCGCGCCGTCGGTGGTCACCGCGTCGACGGTGCCGCTTCCGAGCCGGTCCACGCACTGCTTGTAGTTGCCCGCCGGGGACGGCAGCGCGCCGTACTCCTTCTCCACCTTCACCAGCGACGTGCTCCCCGTCGCCGCGCAGACCCGCTTGCCCGACAGGTCCTCCGGACCCTTGATGTCCGTGTTGTCCGTCCGGACCAGGAGCTGCTGCCCGGTCTCGTAGTACGGCCCGGCCATGCCGACCAGCTTCCGCCGCTCGTCGGTGATGGAGTACGACGCCACGACGAGGTCGACCTTGCGGTCCCTGATCAGCGACTCGCGGTCCTTGGACTCCGCCTCCACCCAGGTGATCTTCTCCGGCGGAATGCCCATCTTCGCCGCGATGATCTTGGCGATCTCCACGTCGAAGCCCTCGGGCTCGTCCGCCCCCTTCTTGAGGTAACCGACGTTCGGCTGGTCGAACTTCACCCCGATCCGGATCGTCCCGGCCTTCTTCAGCCCTGCCATCGTGCTGCCGGCCGGGTGCGTCGCCTCGCCGTCGACCTTGACGGCGGGCGTGTCGTCCCCGCCGAGGTACCCGCAGCCCGACACCGCGAGTACCGCGCCCAGCGCGACACCGCACAGGGCGCTCCGCATCGATACGGCCATGGCTGTTCTCCACGTTCTCTTGCCGCCGGGCGCGCGGGGGTGGCGTGACGCGCCGGCTGGTTTCGTCCGGCAGAGATTACGTGGCGGAGGGCAGCGGTAGGTCTCCGCGAGGTCACGGATTGTGCGTACCGGCGGTTAACCCCGCCACACGTCGCCGTTGCCCGCGGGTGTCCCGTCGAGGATCGACAGCAGGCGGGTCACGAACGCGCCGAAGGCGCCGTCCGACGGCTCCTGGGCGACGACCCGCCGCACCAGGGCGGCGGTCTCCTCGTCCGTGGTGGCGGTGACCACCGCCAACGCCATGAAGTCGTGCACGAGTTGGAGCTGCAACTCCTCACGCGGGATGCGCCGGCCCTCCCACCAGGACAGCGCGGTCGTCTCCGCCAGGCCCACCCAGGAGCGGATCACCAGCTCCAGCCGCGGCCCCGGCGCGTCGAGCTCCAGGTGGAGCAGCATCTGCTCGTAGGCCTTCCGCCGCACCTCGTCGATCACCGCGCCGGTGCTCGGTGAGCCGATCGCGCCGCCGCCGCGCAGCAGCGCCGAGAAGCCCGGACCGTGCTCGGCGACGAAGTCGAAGTAGCGCCCCATGACCCGGACGAGACGCGCGCCGAGCGGGCCCTCGCGCGGCTCGGCGAACCGCGCGGTCAGCTCGTCGGCCGCCGCCCGCACCGCCGCCTCGTACAGGCTGTGCTTGCCCGGGAAGTAGTGGTACACCAGCGGCCGGGAGATGCCGGCCGCACCCGCGATGTCGTCGATCGAGACCTCGTCGGGGGAGCGACGACTGAACAGGTCCAGCGCCACGGCGATGAGCTGCCGCCGCCGCTCCTCCACTCCCATCCTGCGGCGCGTCCCGGTCGTCATGACCCCATGCTAGGGCCACGAGTCGGGGTCCGCCGGTCGCCTACAGATCCAGCACGAGGTTCCCGCCCCGGGCGCGGGACACGCAGATCAGCATGGAGTCACCGCGTTCGCCGTCCGTCAGCAGCTCGTCGCGGTGGTCGATCTCGCCCGCCAGCACCGTCTGCTGGCAGGTGCCGCAGAAGCCCTGCTCGCACGAGTACGGCAGGTTCGGCAGCGCCTGCGCGCGGATCGCGGCGAGCACCGTCGTGTCGGCGCCGACCTGAACGGTCCGGCCGGTGCGGCGCAGCTCCACCTCGAACGAGGTCTCGCCGGCGGCCGCCGGGCGGGCGGCCGGGCCGGGGGAGAAGCGCTCCAGGTGCAGCCCGCCGCCCGGCGGCCGCTCCGCGCACAGCTCGCCGACCGCGTCCATCAGCGGGTCCGGCCCGCAGCAGTAGACCGCCGCGTCGCGCGGCGTCCCGGCCAGCGCCGCCGCGAGGTCCGGCAGGCCCGCCTCGTCCTCGGGCACCACCAGCAGCCGTTCGTCCGCCGGACCGCCCGAACTCGCCGCGAGCGCGGCGAGTTCGGGGAGGAACGGCATCGTGGCACGGCTGCGGCCGCCGTACACCAGCCGCCACGGCAGCCCGGCGGCGGCCGCCGCGCGGACCATCGGCAGCAGCGGGGTGATGCCGATGCCCCCGGCGAGGAACAGGTAGGCGGGCGCGTCGACGAGCGGGAACCGGTTGCGCGGCCCGCGCACCTCGACCTCCGTCGCCTCGTAGAGCTGCTCGTGCACCTCCTTCGAGCCGCCCCGGCCGTCGGGCACCAGGCGGGTGGCGATGGTGTAGGTGTCGGCCTCGGCCGGGTCCCCGCACAGCGAGTACTGCCGCACCAGGCCGGAGGGCAGCACCACGTCGATGTGCGCGCCCGGTTCCCAGTCCGGCAGGGCGCCCCGGTCGCCGGTCAGCCGCAGCATCACCACGCCCTCGGCGGGGGTGGTGCGTTCGGCGACTCCGAGGACAAAGCCCCGGGGGGCTTCCCGCTCCACGCCGGAGACGGGCTCGGGCAGGGCGGGCATCGGCCACAGCGGCGAGCGTTCGACGCGGCGCCCGAGCGCCCGCTTGACCAGGATCGCGGCGCCCGCCGCGGCGGCGACGGTGAGCAGTCGGCGCATGCTGTCAGACTCCCTTGCGGTGGTTCGGGGCCGCGGCGGTGCGGGCCGCGGCGGTGTCGGTCGCGTCGGTCCTGACGGCGTCGGTCGCGGTGGCGCGGTCGGGTGCGCGGCCGTTGGCGCCGGGGGAGGAGGCCAGGTAGGCGACGGCCCGGGCGAGGTCGCCCTCCTTCGACGGGTGGTAGCCGCGTCCCAGGTAGCCGGGGATCGAGCGCAGGATCGCGCCCGTGGTGGGCAGGACGCCCTGCCGGCCGCCGCGCACGAACTCCCGCACGCTGGCCCGGCCGTCGTCCAGCAGCGGGTCGTTCTCCATGAAGAAGCGGACGCCGCGCTGCCACAGGAAGACCAGCGCCCCGAACGCCACCGCCCAGGTGCGCGCCCGGCGGCGGTAGTCGCCGTCGAGGTGGGTGAAGAGATCAAAGGCCACCGAGCGGTGCTCGACCTCCTCGGCGCCGTGCCAGCGCAGCAGGTCGAGCATCACCGGGTCGGCGCCGCGCCGGTCCAGCGCCTCGGCGCCCAGCACCCAGTCGCCGAGGAACGCGGTGTAGTGCTCGATGGCGGCGATCAGCGCGACCCGTTCCAGCAGCCACCAGCGGCGGGCCCGGCCGGGCGGGAAGGTGCGGTCGCCCAGCAGCTTCTCGAACATCCAGTCCACCTGCGCGGTGTACGGGGTGGGGTCGAGGCCGAGCGCGCGCAGCCGGGGCAGTACGTCGTCGTGGGCCCTGGAGTGCACGGCCTCCTGGCCGATGAAGCCGATGACGTCCGCCCGCAGGCTCTCGTCGCGGATGAGCGGCAGCGCCTGCTTGTAGACGTGCACGAACCAGCGTTCGCCGGCCGGCAGCAGCAGGTGCAGCACGTTGATGGTGTGCGTGGTGGACGGATCGCCGGGGATCCAGTGCAGCGGCGTCGCGGACCAGTCGAAGGAGACGTCGCGCGCCCGGAGTTCGACGCGTGTGGTGTCCTCCGCCGTCGCCGGGGCCGGCTTCTCGGCGGCCTTGTTAGACATGCTGTCAGCGTACTGGCGGGTTGGCCGCTGACAAGAGGCGTGCGCACAAAAAAGATCCGGGAGGGCGCTCGGCCCTCCCGGATCCCCATCGACGCCCGCCCCGCGCGGCCTACTTCAGCGGGCCGAACTCCTCGCCGCCCGCCGTCCGCGCGCTCAGCTCGGCCTTCGCGCCCTGCTCCACCTGAGCCACCAGCAGCCGCCGGTCCGCGCTGGCCGTCACCCCGCCGGACGCCGTGATCGACGTCACACCCCGGCTGCCGACCCCGATCAGGTACCAGTTGTCACCGGGCGACTTCCACAGCGCCCCGGCCAGCACCTTCGGATCGCGCGGCCCGCACGCCGCCGTGTCCGTCGCCCGGCCGACCACCGCCGCCGCGGCCTTCTGCCCGTCGGCGGCCGGCGGCAGGAAGTGCGACAGCGCCTGCCCGCCGGCACCGCGCCAGGTCTCCGCCCGCGTGCACAGCCAGGCCGCGCCGCCGCCGCCCTCCGGCAGCTGGTGGCGCCCGAACTCCCAGGAGTTCACCGACCGCACACCCTGCGCCGCCAGCAGCGGGAACTGGCAGGCCGAACGCGCCAGCACCGCCCGCGCCCGCGTCGACACCGCGTCCTGCGGCGCCTCGTCGGGCGCGCCGAACGTCAACCGGGCCGGCGTCAGCTCGCCCAGGTCGCTCAGCAGGTACGGCTGCCCCTCACCGCGCGCCGTCACACGCAGCGCGGGCCACGTCTCGCAGGTGTCCCGGCCCAGCGGCGGCCCCTGCACGGGGTCGGTGATGCCGTCGTCGCCGATGCCGATCTCGGTGCCTTCGTCGGCCGGCCGCAGCAGATCGACCGTCACCAGCTTCTCCACCCAGGGGCCGGTCAGATAGCGGGCGTTGCCGTCGCTGCGGGTCAGCAGCACCATGCTCGCACCGGCCGTGTCGGCCGCGTCCGTACGGGCGAAGTCCAACCCGACCACGCCCTTCGCGCCGTCCGCCGGCTCGGCGTACCGCACGATCCGCAGACCGTCGTGGAACACCACGAGCGAGGCGCCGTCCACCTCACCCGCGTACAGCAGCTGCGGCGGCCCGGCCGCCGGACCCGGCGCCGTACCCGGCGTCGCCGTGACCGTCACCTGCCCGCCGGGACGCGCCCACACCGCCAGTGCCCGCCGCAGCAGCGCCTTGTCCTCGACCAGCTCCCCGCGCGCCGGCCACACCGAGAAGTCCGCCCGCGACGACGTCTTCCACGCCCCGGCCCTCACCGACAGCAGCCGCTCCGGATCCAGCGCCCGCTGCGCCGCCGGGTTCTGCGCGTAGGCCGGCGCCGCCGCGCCCTGCGGCCCCCAGCCGTCCCCGGGCAGCCCGAGCAGCACCCCGCACACCGCCAGCGCGGCCACCGCCACCAACGCGGCCCGGCCGTGCTGCCTGCGGCGCATCAGGTCCGTCGGGCGCGCCTTCAGCACACACGGGTCGAACTCCGGCGAGGCCAGCGGCGACCTGTCCTTGCTGCCCGCCGGCATCCGCACCTCGTCCGCCTCGTCCAGCGCGTCGTCCGGATCCTCGACGCCCGCCGCCTCCAGCAGGTCAAAGACCTCGTCGTCGTTCAGGCCCTCGGCGGTCCGCAGCGCGAACGCGGCGCGGCCCTCGTCCGAGCAGTCCGCCAGCGCCCCCTCCAGCGCCGCGTCGTCCTCGCCCGTACCGCGCGGCAGCAGCCGCAGGCCCACCGCCCTCGGCAGCAGCGGACGCGGCCGGGGCCCCCGGCCCAGCCGCACCGGCCCCAGCCGCCACGGCCGCTGCGCCGCCAGCGCCCCGCACACCACCCGCAGCCGCACGTACGTGTAGCCGGACTCCGGCGCCGGTCCGCCCGGCGCGCGCTGCGCCGGCAGGTCCGGCGCCTGCGCCGCCCGGCCCCTGGGCAGCGCGCGCTGCACCACCGCGTGCGCGGTCAGCACCCGCCGCTGCCGGCCGAGCGAGGCGGGCAGGATCAGATACGCGAGCCGCACCAGCCGCGCATAGTGCTCGACGAGCACCGCCTCGGCCTGCTCGACGGGAACGGGGCCGGACTCGGCCAGCGGCTCGGCCCGGCGCGGAACGTCGGAGGTCACATCTGTAGGGGCCACGTTGAGCAGAACGAGTGAACCGCCGGTTGGTCACCTG
>NZ_WMLF01000460.1 GCF_014156695.1 Streptomyces durbertensis
TCAGGGGGCTGGTCACCGGGGCGGTGGGGACTGTCATGGCGGCTCCCGTCGCAGGGGTGGGCGCGTGCGGCCGAACGGTGGCCGCGGCCCGCCGGGACGGCCCGGCGGGTGGACACACCTCCTTGATGGCCCCGCCCGCTGGCCGCCACGTGGCGTGTCCGGGACGGCCGGGTGTGCGGCGGCTGAATGCTCGACGCCCGCCCGTGCGCCCCGGCGTGTGCCGGGCCGCGTCTCCCCCTCGCCCTTCGTCCGCCGTGCGCGCGCTCCTCCCCGCGCCCGGCGGGAGTTGGCACAATCTGGCGGGGCGGTCGCACGCCGCGCCGGGCGTACGGGCAGAGCAGAACGACGGGAGAGGCAGATGACGCGGTCCACGTTCACCGTGGAGGTGAGCGGCACCTCCGGTTCCCACGCGGGGCTGTGGCCGGAGGGCGAGTGCTTCATGATCCTCCCCGACGGCGAGCACCGGGCGGAGAACGCGCTGGCCCGGATACGGCTGGTCAAACCGGGCGGTCCGCTGGAGTCCGACGCGGCGGTCTCGCGGCTCTCCGGGCCGCCGCCGGACGCCGGCCCGACCACCGTCACCGAGGTGGAGCGGCGGGCGGAACACCTCGCCGCCCAGTTCGAGGAGCACCCCGTGCTGGCGCTGCACGACCCGGACAAGCGGCTGCTGTGCTCGGTGCACCCCGAGCCGCTCGCCAAGGGCGAGCCGCGCCACTTCGCCGTGCTCGACGAGCACGGCGCTCCGCTGTGCCACCTGGCGCGCGGCCGGTCGCCGCTGACCCGCCGCGCCTACTGGCGTATCGACCCGGCGGACGGCGGCCCCTCCCTGACCGGCCACAAGGGCACGGTCGCCGGCTGGCTGGGCTTCGCCCTGCTGCTGCCCGTGTGGGCGCTGTTTTTTGTCGTCTCGCTGCTGATCACGCTTGTCACGCTGGGCAACACGCTGGAACTCATCGTGTGGGGGTGTCCCCGCCGGATCGTCTGGCGGCGCGCGGGCAGCCCGCGCGCCGCGCTCGACTTCCGCTACCTGCGCTCCAACTACTCGTGGTGCGAGACGCTGCTGGACCGCCGGGTCGCCTACGCCCAGGCGGCGCTGCACCAGTTCGGCAAGTACCGCGCGGGCTGAGCGCCGCGGCGCCCGTGCCCCGGCGGCGGCGTCCCGGGCGACGCGTCTTCGCCGAAGAGTGGGCGGAAACGCCCGGCGTTCTGCACTCTGGTAGGTGGGGCGAGAGCCCGTGGTGCCGTCAGCAGGGAGAGCAGCCATGACCCGCCACTCCAGCCGGCGCCCCCACTCCGGCCCGGCGATCGAGACGTCGAACCTGGTCAAGGTGTTCGGCGAGACCAGGGCGGTGGACGGGGTGGACCTGACCGTGCCCACCGGCACGGTGTACGGGGTGCTCGGGCCGAACGGCGCCGGGAAGACGACGGCGGTCAAGGTGCTGGCGACGCTGCTGCGACCGGACGGCGGCGAGGCCCGGGTGTTCGGTCACGACGTCGTCGCGGAGGCCGACGCCGTCCGCGGCCGGGTGAGCCTGACCGGCCAGTACGCGTCCGTCGACGAGGACCTGACCGGCACCGAGAACCTGGTGCTGCTGGCCCGGCTGCTCGGGCACGGCAGGGCCGCCGCCCGGGCCCGCGCCGCCGAGCTGCTGGCCGCGTTCGGCCTCAGCCGGGCCGCCGGGCGCCAGGTCAAGCACTACTCCGGTGGTATGCGGCGGCGCATCGACATCGCGGCGAGCATCCTGAACACGCCCGACCTGCTGTTCCTGGACGAGCCGACGACCGGTCTCGACCCGCGCAGCCGCAACCAGGTCTGGGAGATCGTCCGGGCCGTCGTCGCGCAGGGCACCACCGTGCTGCTGACCACGCAGTACCTGGACGAGGCCGACCAGCTCGCCTCCCGGATCGCGGTGATCGACCACGGCCGGGTGATCGCCGAGGGCACCAAGGGCGAGCTGAAGGCTTCGGTGGGGGCCGGCTCGGTCCACCTGCGGCTGCGGGAGGCCGAGCAGCGGCCGCGCGCCGAACAGGTCCTGGCAGCGGTCCTCGGTGAGGGCGTCGAGCGGGAGGCGGACCCGCTGGCGCTGACCGCGCGCATCACCGCCGCCGGCGGTTCCAGGGGACCGGCCGCCGCCGAACTGGCCGCCCGCGCGCTGGCCGACCTGGCCCGCCAGGGCGTGGTGGTCGACAACTTCTCGCTGGGGCAGCCCAGCCTGGACGAGGTCTTCCTCGCCCTCACCGACCGCCGGCCGGTGGACGCTCCCGCCACCGGCGAGCATCCGGCCACCGACGGGCGCCCGGCCGCCGAGGGCCGGGAGAAGAGCCGGGAAACGCAGGAAAGGGGCCGTGCAGGATGAGTGGCGCACCCACCGCACAGACCCGGAACGAGGAACTGGCCCCCGTCACCACGGAGGACCTGACCGCGCTGCTGGTCGGCGGCGAGCGTCCGCCGAGGCCCAGCGCGCTGTCGGCGTCGCTGACGTTCGGCTGGCGGGCCGTGCTGAAGATCAAGCACGTCCCCGAGCAGCTGTTCGACGTGACGGCCTTCCCGATCATGATGGTGCTGATGTACACGTACCTCTTCGGGGGCGCGCTGGCCGGCTCCACCACCGCCTACCTCCAGTTCGTGCTGCCGGGCATCCTGGTGATGAGCGTCGTGATGATCACCATGTACACCGGGGTGTCGGTCAACACCGACATCGAGAAGGGCGTCTTCGACCGCTTCCGCACCCTGCCGATCTGGCGGCCGGCGCCCATGGTCGGCTACCTGCTCGGCGACGTGCTGCGCTACACGGTCGCGTCGGCCGTGATGATGACCGTGGGTTTTGTGATGGGCTTCAGGCCGGCGGGCGGGGTGCTCGGCGTGCTCGCCGGGGTGGCGCTGCTGCTGGTGTTCTCGTTCTGCTTCTCCTGGGCGTGGACGATGTTCGGGTTGCTGCTGCGCTCGGAGAAGTCGGTGATGGGCGTCAGCATGATGGTGCTGTTCCCGCTGGCCTTCCTCAGCAACATCTTCGTCGATCCGGCCACCATGCCCGGCTGGCTCCAGGTGTTCGTGAACAACAACCCGGTGTCCCATCTGACGTCCGCGGTGCGGGTGCTGATGGACGGCGGCTGGCCGCCCGCCGAGATCGCCTGGACGCTGGGCTGGGGCGCGGCGCTGACCGCCGTGTTCGGCACGGTCACGATGCGGCTGTACAACCGCAAGTAGTGCGGCGGCGCCCCGCCGGTCGCACACTGGGCACATGCCGGAACTACCGGAGGTGGAGGCGCTGCGCGTCTACCTCGAGCCGCGGGTGGCCGGCCGGACCGTCGCCTCGGTGCGGCCCGTCGCGGTGAGCGTGCTCAAGACGTTCGACCCGCCGCTGGACGCGCTTGTCGGCCGCCGGCTGGTGGCGGTGCGGCGGCGGGGGAAGTTCCTCGACGTGGCCGCCGAGGAGGGCCCGCACCTCGTCGTGCACCTGGCGCGGGCCGGCTGGCTGCGCTGGCGGGACGAGGAGCCGCCGCCCGCCCGCCCCGGACGAGGACCGCTGGCGTTCCGGCTGCGGCTGGCCGACGGCGCCGGCGGCTTCGACCTCACCGAGGCCGGCACCCAGAAGCGGCTCGCCGTGTACTGCGTCGCGGACCCCGCCGACGTGCCCGGCGTCGCCCGGCTCGGCCCCGAACCGCTCGCCGACGACTTCGACCTCCCCGCGTTCGCCGCCCTGCTCGGCGGGCGGCGGCACCGCGTGAAGGGCGTGCTGCGGGACCAGAGCGTGATCGCCGGGATCGGCAACGCCTACTCTGACGAGATCCTGCACCGCGCCCGGATGTCCCCCTACCGGCTCGCCTCCGACCTGACCCCCGGCGAGGTCGAGCGGCTGTACGAGGCGCTGCGCGGCACCCTGACCGAGGCCGTGAGCCGCGCGTCGGGGCTGGCCGCCGGGGAGCTGAAGGCCGAGAAGCGCGGCGGCATGCGGGTCCACGGCCGCACCGGGGAGCCGTGCCCGGTGTGCGGGGACAGCGTGCGCGAGGTCTCCTTCGCCGACTCCTCCCTGCAGTACTGCCCGACCTGCCAGACCGGCGGCAAGCCGCTGGCCGACCGGCGCATGTCACGCCTGCTCAAGTAGGCCCGCGACGGTGGGCGCCGGTGCCGGCGCGAGCGGCGCTCCGTAAGCTTGCCCGACGTGACTGCTGCCCCCCGGAACGTCC
>NZ_WMLF01000461.1 GCF_014156695.1 Streptomyces durbertensis
CCGCACCGCCACAGGAGTCCCCCCTCCCGCCGCACGCGCAGCAGCCGCAGCCTCAGCCGCCGGCCCCGGCGACACCGGTGGCCGCCCCCGACAGCCCGACAGCACCGCCGGCCGACGCGCACGCCGCCGACGTCGCGCACCCGCACGGCGGCCAGGCGACGCCCGCCCAGCCGCTGCACCTGGGCGGCACGTTGGGGCCCGGCGGTGCGCCCCCGGCGCGCGAGTTCACCGTCAGCGCCCCCAAGGACGGCGCGGCGGAGGGGCCCGAGCCGCTGGACGGGCCGAACGGCGCGGTGGAGATCGTCGCCGACCCGACGCCGTCGATGCCGCTGCGCCCGATGGACGTGGACGACGAGCTGCCGCCCGAACCGCTGGACAACCCGCGTCGGCTGCTCGTCTGGCCCGAGCCGGACGTCACCACCCAGCTGGCGCTCACCGAGCGCGGCTACCGGCCGGTGATCGTGCACTCGCGGGAGGAGGTGGACGCGCAGATCGCGGCCTATCCGGCGGCGCTGTTCGTCGACCCGCTGACCGGGCCGATCACCCGTACCGCGCTGCAGTCGCTGCGGCAGGCGGCGGTGGCTGCGGAGGTGCCCGTCCTGGTGACGGCCGGTCTCGGCCAGGCGTCGCGGGAGGCGGCGTACGGGGCGGATCCCGCGGTGCTGCTGAAGGCACTCGCGCCCCGCGACAGCGAGCAGCACCCGCCGCGGGTGCTGCTCGTGGAGGAGCAGGAGGCCATCGCGCACGCGTTCGCCGCCACCCTGGAACGGCGCGGCATGCAGGTGGCGCACGCCCCCACCGACACGGACGCGGCCGCCCTCGCCGCGCAGGTGCGGCCGAACCTGGTGGTCATGGATCTCACGCAGGTGCGTCGACGCCGCGCGGGGGTCATCGACTGGTTGCGCGTCAACGGCCTGCTGAACCGCACCCCGTTTGTCGTCTACACCTCGGCGGCCATGGACGATCACCAGCTCGGTCAACTGGCCTCCGGTGAGACGGTGTTGTTCCTCGCCGAGCGGTCCACCAGCCCCGAGGTGCAGACCCGGCTGGTCGACCTGCTCGCGAAGATCGGCGCCCACTAGGCACGCCGGACGGCAGCCGAAGGCGGTCGGTCGAGCACCGACCGACCGCCCCGGGCCGCGTCCAGGCCGCGTCCGGGTCGCGCAACAGGCGGCGTCCGGGTCGCGCAACAGGCCGCGTCGGCCCGCCGCCCGCGCTCAGAGCCGGGTGACGTCCAGTTCGCCGGACGCGTAGCGGGCCCGCAGCACCTTCTTGTCGAACTTGCCGACGCTGGTCTTCGGCACCGCCGGGATCACCGCCCACCGCTCCGGCAGCTGCCAGCGCGCCACCCGCTCGCCGAGGAAGGTCCGCAGTTCCTCGTAGCCGACGTCGGCGGCGCCCTCCCGCAGCACGACGGTCGCCAGCGGCCGCTCTCCCCACTTCTCGTCGGGCACGGCGACAACGGCGGCCTCGGCGACGGCCGGGTGGGCCATCAGGTGGTTCTCCAGTTCCTGGGACGAGATCCACTCACCGCCGGACTTGATGACGTCCTTCGCGCGGTCGGTGAGCGTGAGGTAGCCGTCGGGCGAGATGGTGCCCACGTCGCCGGTGCGCAGCCAGCCGTCCGGGCTGAACTTGTCCTCCGGGCGCAGTGGTTCGTCGGCGTCGGCACCGCCGTAGTAGGCGGCGGCGATCCACGGGCCGCGCACCTCCAGCTCGCCGGCGGTGGCGCCGTCCCAGGGCGCGAAGCTGCCGTCGGGGGCGGCCAGCCGGGCCTCCACCGAGGCGGGCAGCCGGCCCTGCGTGAGCCGGTACGCCCATGCCTCGTCGCCGCTCGCTCCGGCGGGCGGGTACGAGACCGTGCCCAGTGGTGACGTCTCCGTCATGCCCCAGGCGTGCACGAGGGTGACGCCGTGCCGCTCCTCGAAGGCCCGCATCAGGCTGGGCGGGCAGGCCGAACCGCCGATGATCACCCGGCTCAGCGAGGAGACGTCGCGCTTGTTCTGCTCCAGCTCGGCCAGCAGCCCCTGCCAGATGGTCGGCACCGCGCCGGCGATCGTCGGCCGCACGGCCTCGATCATCTCGGCGATCGGCGCGGGCTGGAGGAACCGGTCCGTCATCAGCATCGAGGCGCCCGCCATGAACGAGGCGTGCGGCAGCCCCCAGGCGTTCACGTGGAACATCGGCACCACGGGCATCGCGATGTCGGCGCTGGTCAGGGCGAACGACTCGGCGCTGTTGACCTGCATGGCGTGCAGGTAGACCGAGCGGTGGCTGAACAGCACGCCCTTCGGGTCCCCGGTCGTGCCGGAGGTGTAGCAGAGGGCGGCGGCCTGCCGCTCGTCGGTCTCCGGCCAGTCGTAGGTGTCCGGACGACCGGCGAGCAGTTCCTCGTAGTCGTGGGCCCGCGCCGACGCGCCCTCCAGCACCGTACGGTCGCCGGGGCCGACCACCACGACGTGCTCGACGGTCGGCAGTTTCGGCAGCAGCGGGGCCAGCAGCGGCAGCAGCGTGCCGTTCACCAGCAGGACGCGGTCGGCGGCGTGGTTCACGATCCACACCAGCTGCTCGGGCGGGAGCCGCAGGTTGAGCGTGTGCAGGACGGCGCCCATCGACGGGATCGCCAGATACGCCTCCACGTGCTCGGCGTTGTTCCACATGAGTGTGCCGACGACATCCGACTCACGCACACCGAGTTCGTCCCGCAGCGCGTGGGCCAGGCGGGCGCTGCGGGCGCCGGTCTCGGCGAAGGTCCGTCGGTGCGGCTCGGGCCCGCCCGTCCACGTGATGGTCTCCGCCGCGCCGTGGACGCGCTCGCCGTGGGCGAGGATCCGGCTCACGGTCAGCGGGACGTCCTGCATCGTGCTCAGCACCGGGCCTCCTGAGGGTGGAAGGTTCGCGAAGCTCCACAAGAAGCGCGGCACGACAACACGGGTCGGCGCCGGTCACCCCCGCGCCGACCGTTGTTGACGGCCGCGTAACGTTCTCGCGGGCAGCCTGCCACCGACCGGGCGAACTGTCACGGGTCGGACCGAAAGTAGCTCATCCGTATACGAGTTGCCGCCGTTCGGGCGTCGCACGGACGGGTCAGGCAGCCGCCTCCGCCGCCAGCTGGCCGTCCTCCCGCAGCTTCGCCAGCGCCCGCGACACCGCGCTCTTCACCGTGCCGACCGAGACCCCCAGCACCTCGGCCGTCTGCGCCTCGCTCAGGTCCTCGTAGTAGCGCAGCACGACCATCGCCCGCTGCCGCGCCGGCAGCCGCAGCACCGCCCGCCACAGCGCGTCCCGCGTCGCCTGCTGCTCCGCCGGGTCCGGGCCGGGCACCGGCTCGGGCTCCGGCAGCTCGTCGCAGACGAACTCGTCGACCCGCCGCTTGCGCCACTGCGACGTGCGCGTGTTCAGCAGCGCCCGCCGCACGTAGCCGTCCAGCGCCCGGTGGTCCTCGATGCGCTCCCAGGCCAGGTACGTCTTGGTCAGCGCGGTCTGGAGCAGGTCCTCGGCGTCACTGGGATTGGCGGTGAGCGAGCGTGCCGTGCGCATCAGCACGGGCCCGCGCGCCCGGACGTAGGTGGTGAACGTCAGCGGCGTCACGAGGGGCGTCACGGTGGCGGAGGTCCCAGGCGTGGTCATGACCCCAACCTAGGTTCACGGGCACCCCCGGGGATCGACCGCAAGTCCTGAGGCTTCTCCATCTCAGGTTGTACTCGCGGGCGACCGCCCACCTCCCTCAGGGGGAGACGCGTACTCCGGAGATAGGGGCATCTCAGGGTCGACCCCGACTTGACCCGCCCCCGCGGGCCCGCCGTGGCGCCGGGAGACCGGCACGTGAAACGACCGGGTGGCCGCACCCGAAGGTACGGCCACCCGGCCTGACCCGATCCCCATCGCGCGCCGGCGCTCCTCGACGCCGGCGCGCTCAGCTCACCACACGCTCCAGACGTCTGCTCCGTCGGCGGCGTGAGCCACCCCGCCGAGCGCCGTCACCGCAGGTGGTACGGCGGCCAACGCCGCGGCGAGGCGGGCGGCACGGATGCTTGCCATGAACTTTCCTCCAGGACTGACTGTGCTGTCCCTCCGGACGTTCCGTCCCGAACGGCCGGCGGCGATGCGACGTCGCGAACCCAGACTGCCCCGCGTACGACCTGTCTCTTTTACACATCACCGAGCCCACGAGACATCAGGAAAT
>NZ_WMLF01000462.1 GCF_014156695.1 Streptomyces durbertensis
CCACAGCACCCCGTCCGGGTGGTGCAGCACCGCCGTCACCTCGTCCGGTGTCGGCGGCTCGGTGTTCCCCCGCAGGTAGACGGCCCGCAGCCCGAGGTTGCGCAGCCTCGTCAGCGCCTGCGGGCGGTTCGCGGCGTGCACGAGGACCCGTATCCGGGCCTCGTCGCGTTGGGGGCTGGGCACGGACAGCGCGACGATCACGCTGCCGTCGGGCTGCCTGGTATAGCCTCCTCCGGCTGTCTGCGGCATGGCGGCGTCCCCGTTTCCAAGGTGGTGGTCGTGGTCGGTCCTGCTGAGGGCATCTAAACGCGAACGGCCGTCGCCCGCCAAGGGGCGACGGCCGCTCACTTCAGGCAAGCGAACCACTACGCGCGGTCATCCGCGCGTCCTCACCAGAGCTTCGAGGGGCTCACCAGGATCGTCATCGTCTTGCCGCTGAGCGGCTGGTTGATGATCGAGATGCGGGTGTTGGTGTTGGGCACCTTCACACCTGCGGTCGGGTTGGACTCGTACCAGTAGGTTCCCAGCCGGTCGTCGAAGACGGGGTTGCCGAGCTTCGACTTGATCTTGGTGGGCACGCCGTTCTTGTGCAGCGTCATGCCCCTGGTCGGGTACCAGCTGAACGTCGAGTCGTACGCCTGGACGCGGTTGCGCATGAGCGTGCCGTCCGACCACTTCTCCGGCTTGGCGTGGGCGTCGATCGGCAGGATCAGGCCCTGACCGGGGTGGACGCCGACGTTGTTGTCGTTCTGCGAGGTGTCCCACAGCCAGATCAACAGGCCGGTCTCGTAGCGGTAGTGCTCGACCCAGTTCGGCTTGTTCTGCGGGTCGCCGAAGTTGTACGGGCCGGTCTTGAGCGTCTCGTCGTAGCCGGTGTACTGGCGGTTCTCGGCGATGTAGAACTGCGGGTAGGCCTTGGTGAAGCCCTCGCCGATGCGGCTGAAGCCGCCCGCGGTCCAGCCGGCCTTGTCGTCCTCGGCGCCGTCTTCGAGGATCTTCTCCCCGTCGGCGGTGATGACGATGTCGTCGGCGGTGAAGCCGCGTTCGGCGACGCCGCCGTCGGTGCGGTAGTAGAAGCGCAGGTCGATCTGCTTGCCGGCGTACTCGTCGAGCGAGTAGTTCAGCGCGACCTGGCCCTCGGACTCGCCGTGCAGCGCCGGGGTGTCGCTGGCGTCGCGCGGGATGGCCTCGCCGTCGGCGGTGCCGTCCAGGGCGGTCCACTTCTGGCCGCCGTCGGTGGAGACCTGGACGTACAGGTAGTCGTAGTCCTGCTCGATCTCCCACCAACCGGTCAGGTCCAGCGATGCCTTGCTGGCGCCGCTGAGGTCGACCTTGCGGGTGAGGGTGTTGTTGAGGTTGTCACCGCTGCCGCTCCACCACTGCTTGGCGCCGGTGGCGGGCTTGTTGATGGCGGTGGTGACCTCCTTCTCGGGCAGCTCGACGACCACGGCCTGCGGGCGCTTCTTGCCGCCCTTGCCCTTGCCCTTGGGATAGGGCGCGGCCTGGGTGCCGAGTGTGTGCAGGGACGTCTTGCCGGCCTTGGCGGTCTCGTAGTCGAGCCAGCCGAGCTGGAGCTTGTCCCAGGCGGTCATCTCGCCGGCCCAGTCGCCGATCGCGTCCTTGCCCTTGCCGAGCCAGGAACCGCTGGACATCAGCGACCAGTAGCCGACCGAGGACTCGCCGCGGCCGGTGGTGTCGTAGAGGTCCGGCAGGCCCAGGTCGTGGGCGTACTCGTGGGCGAAGACGCCCAGGCCGCCGTTCTCGGGCTGCACGGTGTAGTCGCCGACCCAGATGCCGGTGTCGCCGATCTCGGTGCCGCCGGCCCTGTTGAACTCCGGGCCGGTCTTGCCGTAGTCGGTGCCGTAGGCGTACCAGCGGTGAGCCCAGATGGCGTCGTCGCCCTGCGCGCCGCCGCCGGCGGAGGCGTCCTCACCGGCGTGCACGAACTGGAAGTGGTCGAGGTAGCCGTCCGGCTCGTTGAAGTTGCCGTCGCCGTCGTAGTCGTAGCGGTCCCAGACGTCGTACTCGGCGAGCTGCTCGCGGATCTGCTCGGTGGTCTTGCCCGCGGCCTTCTGGTCTTCGACCCACTGGTTGACGCCGTCGCGGACCGCGTCCCACACCGTCGGGCAGACGTTGCTGCCGCAGGCGGTGTTGCCGTAGCGGGCCTCGTTGTACTCGATCTTGACCCAGTCGGAGACCGTGCCGTTGACCGTGTACTTGCCTGAGGACTGGCCCTCGTAGTAGCCCTTCAGCGAGCCGGGGTGATCGCCGAAGTAGATGTCCTGGAAGTGCTCGCGGTTGAAGTCGGCCTTCCACAGCGTGGTGTTGTCCTTGCTGCGGTCGGGCTTCTCGATCTCGTTGTGGAGCGGCCCGCGGGTTCCCCCGAAGCGCGGGTCGATCTTGTCGCCGAACTCGATGAGGATGGTGAAGATCTTGTCGGTCTTCACCTGCTCCATCTCGACGTACTTGTTGTCGTCGAGCTTCAGCACCTTGGAGCCGTTGCGGCTCTGCGGCTTCTCACCGGCGGCGACCCGCTCCAGCGCGGCGAGGCGCTGGGCGTTCTGCTGCTTGGTCAGCGGGCCCGGCAGATTGTGCTCCACCAGGTGGGCGTCATCTGTGTCCCCGGGGGCGATCGCCTGCGGATGCGGCTGGTTCCCCTTGTGGTCGGACGATGCTATAGCGGTGGTGGGCAGCATCGCCGCTGCGCCCAGAGCGACAACGGCGGTAGCCAGTGCCGCTGTTCTGGACCTTGTGGATCTGTGTGGTCCGGTCACGTGGTCGAAGTCCTCCCCTGAAGAGTGCTAGTCACTCGTCGGGAGGCATTTGACCCGAGTACCAGCGGAAAAGACAGGTCTTGTTTTGGCCACGACAATCCACTACGTTGTCATGCCCCTCGCACGTACCAGTAGTACACCGCTCAACCAACCGTCACCCAGGGGCTGTTGGGGCACGGTACGGCCCGGCCGTACCGCCGCCGCGCCGGAGCAGGAGTCGACGCCGTGCGCCCCCCGTGCACCGGGCCGGGCGGCCCGTGGGTCACGTCACGCTTACCCACCGTTCCGCCAGGGCATCCCGCAACGTAGAGTCGTTCAACGGAACGCGACAGCCCGCACGACTCTCGACCTGACCCCTGAGGACGGATTCCGCCATGCCGCGTCCGAGTCTCGCTCAGACACTCTCCGGTTCCGCGACCGTAGTCCTGACCGCCCTCGCACTGCTGCTGATCACCGGAACGCAGTCCGGTACCGGCGCGGTGCTCATCGCCTGCGGGGCGCTGCTGTTGGGGCTGACCGTCGCCATGTTCGTCGGCTCCTCCGCCGACGAGCGGCGCCGGGCCACCACCACCGCGCTCACCCAGGCGGAGGCGGCGCCAGGCCCGCCCACCGCCGAAGTACGCCTGCCGCAGCCCACGTTGCGCCGCTGAAGCCGCTGGACACACCCCCGGCGGTGGGTGGACGTCAGGTCGAGGCCACGACGACGGTCTTGGCCGCCTTGTCGTGCACGCACTGCTGGTAGGGCTTGTCCCAGGTGCAGTAGAGGACGTTCACCAGCCAGAACAGCGTGCCGATGCACGGCACCAGGTTCGGCAGCGAGTACACCGCCGCCCGCGTCCAGCCGGGCGAACCGGCCGGCACCGCGCCGTTCTCCAGCATGCCCACCCGGATCTTCATCGCCATCTTGCCGAGGGTCTGCCCGCGCGAGGTCAGCATCAGGCCCTCGTACACCAGGTACACGAGCACGTACAGCAGGCCCTGGCCCCACTGGCCGCCGGTGTCGTCCGTGTTCCAGTCGAACGTGCCGAAGAACGGCGCGGTGATGAGGGTGAGCGGGATGCCCACGACCAGCCAGTCGATGATGCGCGCCACCAGCCGGCGGCCGCGCGAGGCGAGCGGCGGCATTCCCGCCAGCGGGTCGCCCGCCCCCTGCGCCCCGCCGTACGGGTTCTCGCCGTAGGGGTGGGAGGCGTACCCGCCGCCGGGCGGGGGCGGCGCCCCGCCACCCGGCGGCGGCGGCGCACTGTCGTACGGCGAACCGGACGCGCCCGGCGGCGGGGTCGGCTCACTCCCGCCGGGCGGCGGCTTGCGGAACGGGTCGTTCTCCGGGGGCTCTCCTGAGGCGCCGGGCGGCGGATGGTCAGTGCTCAGGCGCCGAGTGGAACCC
>NZ_WMLF01000463.1 GCF_014156695.1 Streptomyces durbertensis
CCCCCGCACGACGTCCGCCGACACCCTCGCCACCATGCAGTCGGCGGTGCTGACCGGCGACGCGGTGTGGATCGGCTACGTCAACGCCGACGGCGCCGCCAGCCAGCGAGTGATCGCCCCGATCCGCGTCGAGGGCGGCTTTGTCACGGCCTACGACCACACGGCCGACGAGGTCCGCACCTATCCGCTGCACCGCGTCACCGGCGCGGCCGAGATCACCGAGGAGTAGGCGCCGCACGTCGGGGCCCACCGGGAGCGGGGCGGCGCCGGACGGCCGGACCGCCCGGCGATGGTGGACACTGGAACGTCCGCCCACCGCCGTCCGAGGGAGTCCGCAGGTGACCGGTCCGCTCATCGTGCAGAGCGACAAGACGCTTCTGCTGGAGGTCGACCACGAGCAGGCCGACGCGTGCCGCCGCGCCATCGCGCCGTTCGCGGAGCTGGAGCGCGCCCCCGAGCACATCCACACCTACCGGATGACGCCGCTGGGCCTGTGGAACGCGCGGGCCGCCGGGCACGACGCGGAGCAGGTCGTGGACGCGCTGATGCAGTACTCGCGCTACCCGGTGCCGCACGCGCTGCTCGTCGACGTGGCGGAGACGATGTCCCGCTACGGCCGGCTGACGCTGACCAGGCACCCGGCGCACGGGCTGGTGCTGGTCAGCACCGACCGCCCGGTGCTGGAGGAGGTGCTGCGGTCGAAGCGGATCAAGCCGCTGGTGGGCGCGCGCGTCGGCGAGGACACGGTGGTCGTCCACCCCTCGGAGCGCGGGCAGATCAAGCAGACGCTTCTGAAGCTGGGCTGGCCGGCGGAGGACCTGGCCGGCTACGTGGACGGCGAGGCGCATCCGATCGAGCTCGCGGAGCACGGCTGGGCGCTGCGGCCGTACCAGCGGCAGGCGGTCGAGGGCTTCTGGCACGGCGGCTCGGGTGTGGTGGTGCTGCCGTGCGGCGCGGGCAAGACACTGGTGGGCGCGGGCGCGATGGCGCAGGCGAAGTCGACGACGCTGATCCTGGTGACGAACACCGTCTCGGCGCGGCAGTGGAAGCACGAGCTGGTGCGGCGGACGTCGCTGACCGAGGACGAGATCGGCGAGTACAGCGGTACGAAGAAGGAGATCCGGCCGGTCACCATCGCCACCTACCAGGTGCTGACCGTGCGGCGGAAGGGCGTCTACCCGCACCTGGAGCTGTTCGACTCGCGGGACTGGGGTCTGGTCGTCTACGACGAGGTGCACCTGCTGCCCGCGCCGGTGTTCAAGTTCACCGCCGACCTCCAGGCCCGGCGGCGGCTCGGCCTGACGGCGACCCTGGTCCGGGAGGACGGCCGCGAGTCGGACGTGTTCTCGCTGATCGGTCCGAAGCGCTTCGACGCGCCGTGGAAGGAGATCGAGGCGCAGGGGTACATCGCGCCGGCGGACTGCGTCGAGGTGCGGGTGACGCTGAGCGAGTCGGAGCGGCTGGCGTACGCGACGGCGGAGTCGGACGAGAAGTACCGGTTCTGCGCGACGACGGGCAGCAAGCAGCGGGTCACCGAGGCGCTGGTGCGCCGGCACGCGGGCGAGCAGACGCTGGTCATCGGCCAGTACATCGACCAGCTCGACGAGCTGGGCGAACGGCTGGGCGCGCCCGTCATCAAGGGTGAGACGAGCAACGCCCAGCGGGAGAAGCTGTTCGACGCGTTCCGGGCGGGCGAGCTGTCGGTGCTGGTGGTGTCCAAGGTGGCGAACTTCTCCATCGACCTGCCGGAGGCGACGGTGGCCATCCAGGTCTCCGGCACGTTCGGCTCCCGGCAGGAGGAGGCACAGCGGCTCGGGCGGGTGCTGCGGCCGAAGGCGGACGGGCACGAGGCCCGCTTCTACTCGGTCGTCGCCCGGGACACCGTCGACCAGGACTTCGCCGCGCACCGGCAGCGGTTCCTGGCCGAGCAGGGCTACGCCTACCGGATCGTGGACTCCGAGGAGTACCTGGCGGACTCCTGACCCGGCGGCGGCACGGTCGATGTCCCGGCCGCCAGCAGCTCCGGCAGGGGCGCGGAGTGCACCACCGCCAGTCCGGAGACCGCCCTGGTCAGCGCCACGTAGAGGCGGCGCAGACCGGTGCGGTCGTCCGGTTCCCCGTCGACGACCGCCGACGGCTCGTCGAGCACCACGTGGTCGTACTCCAGGCCCTTGGCGAGTGAGGCGGGCACGAGGGTGAGGCGGGCCTGGTGGGAGGTCTCCTCGCCGGGCGCGAGGTGCGGCAGCCCGGCGGCGGCGAGCGCCTCCGTCAGCGCCGGCACCCTGCTGTCGGCGGCGATCAGCCCGATGGAACCCTCGTTCTCCAGCGCTGCCCGGCAGGCGCGGACGACCTCGGCGGTCAGCTCGTCGCTCGGCACGCGGGCCACCGAGAAATCGCCGGGCGACTCCCGGACGGACGTGGCGGGGGTCAGGTCGGGGGCGATGGCGGGCAGCAGCCGGGACGCGTAGGCGATGACGTCGCGGGGCACGCGGAAGCCCTGCGTCAGCTCCTCCACGACGGCGTCCGGCTTGCCGAGGTGCCGCAGGGCCTCGGCCCAACTCGGCGTGGACCAGGGGGTGGTGCCCTGCGCGAGGTCGCCGAGCAAGGTGACCGAGCCGGTGCTGCAACGGCGGCCGACCGCGCGGTACTGCATCGGCGAGAGGTCCTGCGCCTCGTCCAGCACGACGTGGCCGAGCGACCGGGTGCGGCTGACCAGGTCCCGCGCCTCGTCGACGAGGACGGCGTCGGCGGCCGTCCACGGCGCGGACTTCACACCCCGGGCCGGCTTGGCCCACAGGATCGTCTTCTGCTCGTCGGGGCTCAGCAGTCCGTCGGCGGCCTCGGCGAGGAGGTCGGCGTCGGAGAGCAGGCGCAGCACCAGCTTGGCCGGGTCGACGGGCGGCCAGATGGCACGGACGGCCGCCTTGACCGCGCTGTTCCGGGCGACCGCGTCCTGCACCCGGTCGTCGGGGGCCTCCCCCGCGCGTTCCATGCGCAGCAGGACGGCGTGCGCGACGCGCTGCGGCAGGGCCTCGCGGGCGGCGCCGTAACGCAGCCCGCGGTCGATCAACTCCTGTGTCATCTTGGTCAGTTCGTCGGCCGGAATCCGCCAGCGGCGAGAGCCGCGCACGACGACGCACGGTTCGGTCGGCATGGTGATCTGGGCGCGGAGGGCCCGCCGCAGCACCTCCGCCATCCGCGCGTCGCCCTTCAGCACGGCGGCGGCCGGCTCGTCGGTGGAGCGCACCGGCACATGGGCGGTGAGCCGGTCCACCGTGGTCTGCTCGACGGCCAGTTCGCCGAGCGCCGGCAGGACCTGCTCGATGTAGTGCAGGAACGAGTCGTTCGGCCCGATGACCAGGGTCCCGGTGCGGGCCAGCCGCTCCCGGTGGGCGTAGAGCAGATAGGCGACGCGGTGCAGGCCCACGGCGGTCTTCCCGGTGCCGGGGGCGCCCTGGACGCAGACGCTGCCGTCGACGGCGGCACGGACGATCTCGTCCTGCTCGGGCTGGATCGTGGCGACGATGTCGCGCATCGGGCCGACGCGGGGGCGTTCGATCTCGCGTTGCAGCAGGGCGCTGGGGCCCGACTGTTCGGCCGGGTCGGTGAGGTGTTCGTCCTCGTAGGCGGTGAGTTCGCCGCCGGTGCAGCCGAAGCGGCGTCGCAGCTCGACGTGTCGGGGGTCGCGACGGGACGCCCGGTAGAAGGGCTGCGAGACCGGTGCCCGCCAGTCGACGACCATCGGGTCGCCGTGGGCGTCGTGCACGTGGCGGCGGCCGATGTAGAAGCGGTGGTCGAGGCGGACGTCGTGCTCGTGGGGCTCGTGCGTGTCGCCCGGGCCGTGCGGGGCGCGGCGGGTGTCCTCGTCGAACGGGTGGGCGGCGCCGGGGCCGTGGCCGTGGGCGTAGTCGAGACGGCCGAAGAACAGCGGGGCGTCGGCGAGGTCGGCGAGCGCCTTGATGCGGCGCTCCACGTCCGCTCTGATCACCTCGGCGCTCACCCAGCTGGCCGCGACGTCGGTGGTGTCGAGGGCTTCGGCCTCCGCACGCATCGCGCGCAGCGCGGCCCGGGAGGCGGCGAGATGCGCCCGCTCCCGGTCGAGCGGGTTGTCGTCCGGGCCGGGCTGACGGCGTTCCACATCGGCGGCGCGGCACGAC
>NZ_WMLF01000464.1 GCF_014156695.1 Streptomyces durbertensis
CCACAGCACACCGCGCGGGCCGACCAGGTCGATCAGCACGCCGACTCCCGCAAGGGCGAGCATCCGAACCGCCCCCGTCACCGCGGCACTCGCGGCGATCACCCGCCCCCGCAAGGCGTCCGGAGTGATGCGCTGCCGCGTCGCGGCCACCACCACAAACGCCAACGCGGAAGCCCCGTCGAGCACCAACACCACCACCGCCAGCCACCACGCTTCGTCCAGCACCGCAAGCGCACCGGCCGCACCCCCGTTGACCACAAGCACGCCCGCCAGCAACAGCCCCCACCGCTCCACATCGAGGAACCTCGCCAGCAGGAAGCTACTGACCAGTCCCCCGACCCCGGCGGCCGAGACCACGAGCCCGATCGCCACAGGCGCCAAACCCAGTTCCTCATCCGCCCGCACGAGCAGGGGAAGGAACACCGCCGCCGCGAGCAGGTGCATGTAACACGCGCCCGCCAACAGCACACGTTGCGCCCGGTCCCGCAACACCAACCGGACCCCCGCGAGGACCGAATCCCCGACGCCGGACCCACCCTCCCCAGGCGCGTTCCTCGGTAACCGCAGCAGAAGCAGCGCAGAGCCCACAAAGCTCGCGACATTGACCAGGAACGCGGCCAGCGGGCCCGCCCCCTGCAGCAACGCGCCGCCCGCCGCCGGCCCGGCCAGAGTCGCCGCCGCGTCCGAACCCTCCACGTAACCGTTGGCCCGCACGAGGTCCCGGCTTGCGACGACATTCGGCAGGTAGCTGCCAGCCGCCACGTGGAAGACCGCGTCGCCGACACCTCCCACCAGCGCGAGCAGCACCAGCGGCACCAGCCGCGCCCCTCCGAACACCACCTCCATCCCGATCACCACGAACACACCCGCCCGCACGAGATCAGCCGCCACCATGAGACCTCGCCGTTCGCGACGGTCCACCAGTGCCCCGACCTGCACCGCCGCCACCACCTGCGGCAACTGCCCTGCCGCCCCCACCAGCCCGGCTGTCACCGCCGACCCGGACGCCAACAGCACGGCGAGCGGCAGCACCACATCGGTTACGCGATCACCGAGGACGCTCAGCGCGCGGGCGACGACGAAGTACCGCAGCGGCTTCCGCATGGCCGACAAGCATGCCAGTGCGCTCGCACCCCAGCGGCCCGGCGAAGCTGGTCCGGGGCCCGTGGATCCGCCCAGACCGGGAGGGCCTCATCGTGGTGGGCCGGCGCTGACCCAGCAGGCGGCATCCGACCGCGGTCGACAGCACGGCCAGGGCCGGCGGTCAGCGGACGGGGCGGCGGCCGGAGCGCCGGGACCACCGCACCGCGATGAAGGCCAGGGCGGCCACGAACACCGCGATACCGATGATGAGCAGGTAGCCGAGACCCTCCGCTATGACTCCGACGAATCCCAGCACCACGGCCACGAGAACGAGGAGGAGGAAGAGGACCATGACGCGGACGCCTCCTTCCTGGGGTGAGCGAGGTCGGTCATCGACGTGCGAGCTGCCTCTCGCCGCCGGCGCCGACCTGGTAGGTCAGTTTGTAGTACTGGAAGATCTCCTTCTCCGCCTCGGCGGGCAGGACCTCGTCCATGCCGACCGAGGGGGCCTTCTTCACCAGCGCCTTCGCATAGGAGACCTTGACGTAGTCCGGCCCCAGAATCGCGTCGTCGAGAGGCACGAAGGTCAATCGGTGGCGGGTCGGGAGCCCGGTGCGGACCGTGGCCATGGCCGGTTCGTCGGTGGCGGTGTCCACATAGACCGCTTCGAGGACGCCGATCTTGTGGTTCTTCGGGTCGACGACGTTGTGGTTACGCCATTCGCGTACGTCGGCTGCGTGGATCATGTTCGCCTCCTGGGCCGTTGATCCGGGCCGGTGCGGTCCGGGCCCGCCCGGTGGCCGATGACAGCCCGCAGGACCCTGCGTTCCCGGGAGCAGTGCGGGCGGGCACCCGGACACCTCCAGTATCACCGCCGGTCACGCCTTGCGCTCCCTCGCGCGCTTCCCGCCACGGCGCCGCGGTCGAGGACCTTCGCGACCTCCGTCCCGCTGGTCGTGGCGGTTGGCGGCCCCGTTGTCCGGTCGGCGCTCCGCGGAACCCGGGTCGCTCCGGCTGTCGGGGAGACGACTGCTGTACCGGCGCGACGCGATCCGTTCCGCGTGCTGGGCGTTGAGCCGGTGAATCACGAACGCGCCCAGCGCGATCACCGCGAGAACGCCGGCAAGGGTGAGGACAATTTCCATGACCACGTCACCTCCCGCCGGTCGCGCCCACGTGTGCGGCAGTGGCGCCGCCCTCCGCCTCCCACGCTTCCGCCTGCGAGTCCCCCGCCGGGCCCACCTCGGCGACCGAGGCGACGAGCCGGCCGTCCGACTCCGCCGCCATGAGCGCGGTGCCCGTACGTGCGATCCGCGGATCGCAGGCAGCGGCCATGAGCCGCTCGGCGGCTGCCTCGCCGGTCTCCGGCGGAATGACCAGCAGGTCCCAGCGGCCGATACGGTAGGAGAGAAGCAGGAGCTGGTGCGGGTCCTGCTCGTCGGCGAACCAACCGACCTTGATGACGCGGTCGTTGACGGCGACCTTACGCGGCACCACGGGCCAGTGCGTCGGGTTCACCGCGACGCGGGTGATACGGCCCCACAGCGGGTCCAACCGCTCCGCCAGAGGCGGCAGTTCACGCTCCAGGTCGCGGGATCGCGGCCACCAGGCGCCGTCAAGCAGCCCGGACTGCGGGCCAGGAGGCTTGAGGGAGATCCGAACCGGCGGATAGTCGGCGGGCCTGATGGTCGGCGTGATCGGCGCGGGCCGTGCGGTGAGCACCGTCATGGTGGTCAACCCATCCCCGGGCCCGGCATACGGCCCGGCACTGAAAGCGAGAGAGATACCGACATGGAAGCCGGTCAACAAATGCCCTCGCCACCCCCAGCCTACTCCCGCGGCAGCCCCGACCACGACTGCCCGACCGCCCCCTCGCACCACTAGCTTCCCCGTCCCCGAGAAGAAGCGGACGACCCCGCGAGGACCGAGCCCGGACACCCCGGGCGGCAGCAGCCTCACTCGACCCGCCAAACGAATCAGGGGCCCGACCCGCTCTCGCGGATCAGACCCCTGATCTCGTGTTTCTTCAGTCGGGGTGGCGGGATTTGAACCCACGACCTCTTCGTCCCGAACGAAGCGCGCTGCCAAGCTGCGCCACACCCCGAAGCAACGAGCATTACTTTAGCCCACGCTCGCGCTGAGGCGAAATCCGGTTTCGGTCGGGTCAGGGACGCCGCTCGGTGAGGGTGAGGAGGGTGGCCTCCGGGGGGCAGGCGAAGCGGAAGGGGTAGTAGCGGTTGGCGCCGCAGCCGGCGGAGACGTGGAGGTAGGCGCGGCGGTCGCCGACGTGGTGGTCGGAGAGGCCGCTGACGCGGCGGGTGTCGAGGTCGCAGTTGGTGACGAGGGCGCCGTAGAAGGGGACGCGGAGCTGGCCGCCGTGGGTGTGGCCGGCGAGGATGAGGGGGTAGCCGTCGGCGGTGAAGGCGTCGAGGGCGCGCAGGTAGGGGGCGTGGACGACGGCGAGGGAGAGGTCGGCGTCCGGGTCGGGGCCGCCGGCGACCTCGGCGTAGCGGTCGCGCTTGATGTGGGGGTCGTCGAGGCCGGTGAAGGCGAGTTCGCCGTGGTCGAGCTTGAGGCGGCCGCGGGCGTTGGAGAGGCCGACCCAGCCGGCGGCGTCGAAGGTGTCCCGCATGGGCTCCCAGGGGAGGTGGACGGCACCGACGACCGGGGGGTTGCCGTTGAGGCCGTGGCGGCCGGAGGCCTTCTCGAAGAGGTAGCGGGCGGGGTTGCGCGGCGTGGGGCCGTAGTAGTCGTTGGAGCCGAAGACGTAGGCGCCGGGGAAGTCCAGGAGGGGGCCGAGGGCGTCGAGCAGCTCGGGGACGGCCTCGGGGTCGGAGAGGTTGTCGCCGGTGTTGACGACGAGGTCGGGGCGGAGGCCTGCGAGGTGCTGGAGCCAGCGGCGCTTGCGGTCCTGGCCGCTGACCATGTGGATGTCGGAGACCTGGAGGAGCCGCAGGGGTTTCATGCCGGGCGGCAGCACCGGGACGGTGATCCGCCGGAGCCGGAACATGCGGGGTTCGATCACCGCCGCGTATCCGACGCTG
>NZ_WMLF01000465.1 GCF_014156695.1 Streptomyces durbertensis
CGGTGAGGGTGGCGTTGTGGAGGTCGGCGGGGCCGGGTAGGGCGATGGAGAGCCAGTTGCTGCCGGGGAGGTGGTGGCCGGTGTGTGGGGTGCGGACGGCGCGGCGTGGGTCGGTTGGTGGTGGGGCTGGTCTGCGTTGTCTGGTGAGGGGGATGACGAGTTCGAGGAGGTGGCGTTGACCGTCCGGGCCGTGGAGTACGCCGAGGGCATCGGGCGGGCCGAGGGGTTCCAGGAGGGTGCGGGTGCCTCGGTGGATCGAGCGGCGGAGGAGTTCGCGCTGGTCGGGGTCGCGTAGGTCGAGTGGGAGGTGGCGGTCGCTTTCGGCGGCGACCACGGTGTCGGGTGGTGCGGGGCGGGTCTGGCTGCGCCAGGTATCGAGTTCGGTGGCGAAGGTGCGGCGGTTGGCGGCTGAGGCGGCCAGCTCGGTGGGTATCTGCCAGCGGGCGGGGGCGAGCAGGATGTCGCGGTACCGCACGCGCGGGGTGTAGGGGAAGGCGGATAGTGGTCCCCAGTTCCAGGGGTGCCAGGGGCGGGCCCCGGCATGGCCGAGTAGCTGGAGGGTGCGGGCGGCCGGGGGCAGCAGGCGTGGGGCGATGCGGCTGTAGAGGACGGGGGTGACGAGGCGGTCGTGCCGTGTGGACCACAGCGTCAGGTGGTCGCCGGTCGTGGTGACCGCGAGTTCTTCGGGGAGTAGGTCGCCGGGGCGTGTGGGTACGCCGAGTGGGATGCGCCATGGGGCTGCCCGGGTCTCGGTGGTGAGGGCGCCGGAGGCTGCGGTGCGGGCGCGGCAGACGATTTCGGCGACCATCGGGCCGGTGCCGTCGTCTTCCGGTTCGGGTGGGACCAGGTCGGGTAGCCAGCGTGCCCAACGGCCTGGTGCGGCGCCGGCGTCCTGGGAGCCCGTTCCGGGGCATACGGCGATGCGTAGGTCGTGGTCGGGTCCGCTCAGGAGTTGGATGTGGACTTCGGCGGTACGTGGTGGTGGGAGCGTCGAGTGGTGCGCGAGTTGGTCGAGGTGGCGGTCCTGTAGGGCGATCTCCGTTGCGTGGGTGCGGAGGGCGTCGGAGAGGAGGGTGGCCAGCGTGGCGGTGCGGGTGGGGCTGAGTTCTTCTTCGACGCCGAGCGCGTCGTGCGGTGGGGGCGGCCCAAGTCCTGTCGTGGGATCGAGGAGTTCGGGGAGGGGTACGAGTCGGTGGCGGCCGTAGGTGGCGCAGAACCGGCGGTGGTAGTCGGTCAGTGGTGACTTGCGGTGGCCGATGCGCCACAGCACCGACGCGGCCAGGGCGGCTTGGTCGCCTACCGAGGGAGGAAGGACGATCTCCGCGTTCGCCAGCGTGTCGACAACCAGCGGGCGGGCGGTGTGGTGGAGGGCGTCCGCCTCGTCTCGGGCTGCCGACAGCAGCGTGCGCCGCTGTGGGGCGCCGGGAGAGTGGGCGTCGGCGTCAGCGAGGAGGGCGCGTAACCGCGTCAGGCCGGGGGCTGCCGTGGCGTCTGTCGGGAGGCGGTTGAGGAGGTGCCGGACCGGATCGTCTCGGAGGTCGGTCGGGAGGACGTCGCAGAGGAGCAGTCCGGCGTCGATCATGTTCTGTACTGCGTGGGTGATGTCCGCCCTCGTTGCTGTCGGGTAGCGGTGGGCGAGTTGGTCGAGGACGTCGGCGGCTCGCGCCCCGTCGGCGCATGCTTGGAGTAGCCAGCGGGAGACCGCCGTTTCGCGCACGCTGCCGAGTTCGGCGCCGTCGGCGGCCGGGTGCTCGGCTTCCAGTCGGCCTCCGCGTCGGGCAACGAGGTTTGTAGTCGTCAGGCTGAGTGCGGGGAGGAGGCCAGGTTCCTCCTCGAGGAGTCGGCCGGCGACGGCGGCCAGCCACGCGGGGCTCGGTGTGGTGACGGCGCGGTGCGCGGAACCGACCCGGAGGGTGGTCGTCGCTGCGGTGAGGGATGCCGTCGTCACTCCGGCGAAGACCCCGTGCGGGGTGGTGCGGCGGCGCGAACGGACGTCGTAGGCCCGGAGCGTGGCCCGCCCGCGTTCTTCACCCCGTCCCAGGGCCTGCTCGGCACTGCGGCTGGCCAGGAACATGCCCTCGGCCAAGATCCCATCGGCGAGGGTGCTCTCGTCCTGGTGGGGGCGGAGGGGTATGCGGGCAATGGCCACTGGCTGCGCGGAGAAGAGTCTGCGGGGCATCACACCACCCGTTCGTTCGGGACCCGTTCGGAGGGGAGGGAAGGGGGCCGGGTGCGCGTCCGCACCCGGCCGGTTCGTGCCGTACCGCTGGCTCAGCAGCCGGTGGTCGGGCCCTGGGGCGGGGATTCGCCGCAGCCGTCGCCGGTGGTGTCGCCCGCGTCGTCCTCTTCGTCGCCGTCGCTCAGCCAGACGGTCAGCTCGCCGATGGAGCGCTGCTGAAGGTCGAGGTCGAAGGCGTCCGCCAACTCCTGGGGCGGTGGCGCAAGGGGCAGTGTCATTCCGTCCTCCTTGTCGGTCAGGTCGCCGGGCTCTGTCCGGGGACCGCTGGTACGGATCGGCCACGGGTCGGGCCGGTCCGAGTTATGGGGTGACAGTCAGCCGGGCGCTGGGCTTCTCGATCACCACGCCCACGGGCTGCTCGGCGCCTCGGCGGGGGTAGGCATGCACGACCGGGTCGCCGCTGTGGCGTGCCGTCGCGTCCCACTGCCGGACGGCGTCGCCGAGGTCGGCGGCGAGCTTGTCCTTGGTGGGGCCGTGGCCGATGACGCCCAGTTCGAAGTGTTCGGGGGTGTAGGGGGCTTGGCGCAGGGTGAGGTAGGCGAGTGAGTCGCCGTTCCACACCGCGCCCGCGCCGCTGCCCAGGACCCAACCGACCAGGCCGCGTTCGGCTGCGGCCTTGGTGGCGCGCAGTCGACCGTAGGGAGTGACCGCGCCGGCCAGCCACAGGTCCAGGCGGGGCAGCAGCCCCTCTGAGCCGGTCAGCTCCACTCCGGTCCACCGTTCCTGCCGGGGGCCGGCGAACGCCAGGCGCAGTGCCTGGCCGTCGACGGGCTGGTCCTCGTCCACGATGAGCCGTACGTCGGCGTCGGCCAGTCTCACCACGCGTGGTGCCTGCGCGCTGGCCCCCTGCATCGCCAGAAAGCCGGAGACGACCGTCGTGTCGCTGCGCAGGTGCTCGCCCTCCCAGGTGAAGGCAAGGGTGCGGGAAAGGCTGCGGAAGCGGAGCGGGACGATCAGCCGTCCCGTCGGCGCCAGTTGGCTGAACCACGCGTCCGGGAGGTCGGCGGCCCCGGTGGTGACGACAATGCGGTCCCATCCCCCGGCCGGGGCCTCGTCCAGCGGTTGCGCGCCGTCAGCCGTACGGACCGCGACCCGCGTGTAGCCGGTCTCCGCCAGTAGCCGGTGGGCTCGGTCGGTGATGTCAGGGTCGATGTCCACGGTGGTCACCGAGCCGCCGGGGCCGACCATCTCGGCAAGGAGTGCGGCGTTGCAGCCTCCGGAACCGATCTCCAACACGTTCATCCCTGGCGCCAGTTCTGCGGCCTCCAGCATCCTCGCGTGCAGCCAGGGCGCCGAGACGGAACTGACCGCTCGGCCGCCGTCGGCCCGCTTGGTGAAGATCGCCTCCGGAGCCTCGTACACGTCCGCCGCCGACACCTCCGGGGCGAACCGGTGGCGAGGTACGGCACGGAACGCCGCCTCCACGGCAGGGGACACGATCACCCCGCGCTCCACAAGCCCCTTCACCATGCGCACCCGTAGTTCCTCGGTGCTCCTGTCGACTTCAGTTGTCATCCCGTCGTCCTCCATCGCGCCACCTCTCGACTCGGCCATGTAACCACTCGACTACGACACGTGGTCTCTCGTAGTTCGAACCGCTTTCGTCCTGGAGGGCCGGCCATCCCGCGTGGTGCCTGTCCCGGCCGGGGCGGAGTTCACCCGGCCGGGACAGGGCGCTGGGCGGCCACACAGCCGGGGCTTCAGTCCGCCGCCGCTTCCGGGGCGGGGCGGGCGTCCGGCGAGTCGTCGGTGGGCGGGGCGTCGGCCACGCGAGCCGCCGCCACGGAGTGTTCGCCGGCGACCTGGGTGGCGGCGAAGCCGAGGCCGAACAGGTTCGCCGCGACCAGCGCGACGCCGACGAACACGCCGTCGCAGTCCGGCCT
>NZ_WMLF01000466.1 GCF_014156695.1 Streptomyces durbertensis
CAGCACGACCGTCGGGGCGTCGTCGGCCTCCGCCGGCCCCGCGGTCGGCCGTCCGGCCGCGTAGCGGTCCGTGCCGCAGACGCCGCAGTAGCGGTCCGTCTCCTCGAACGGCTCGGCGCAGCCGGGGCAGAGGGAGATCCTGTCGAGCTGCGGCATCGTCACACCCACGTCCTGGGGCGGAGGCGGTTGGCGCGTTCCACCCATTCGATCCTCTCGTCGCGGCCGGTCGCGAGCCGGGCCAGCATCCGGCAGGCCCGTTCCAGCCCCAGCCGCAGTCCCGTCTCGTCCAGCGGGCAGCCGAGCAGGGGGGCGGGCTCGCCGTGCCGGCCGGCGGGCTCGCCGTGCCGGCCGGCGAGTACCCAGTCCAACGCGGCGCCCAGCACCTCGGTCACCAGGCGCTCCCGGCGCCGGGCGTCGAGGCCGAGCCTGCGCAGCCGCGTGACCCGGTCGGCCGCCGCGTACAGGTCGGCCGACATCGGCTCGTCCGGCGCGCGTCCGCGAAGTCTCGCACGGACGGCGGCGACCTGTGCGGAGACATGGTGGATGGACACGGCCGGGACGGATTCCAGGGCGGCCACGGCCTCGGCCCGCCGTCCCGCCGCCAGCAGCACGCGGGCGAGGCCGAAGGCCGCGCTGACGTGGTTCGGGTCCGTCGTCCAGACCAGCCGGAAGTACTCGGCCGCGTGGTCGAGTTGGCCCAGCGCCTCCGCACAGACGGCCAGCGCGAGCTTGGGCGCGGTCTCCCCGGGAAAGGCGTCGTACACGGCGTCGAAGGCGTGGGCGGCGGTCTCCCGGTCGCCTTCGGTGAGGGCGGTGAGGCCGCGGTGCCAGAGGACGCGCCAGTCGTCGGGGTGGCGTGCGAGCAGGTCCGCGAGCGTGGCGGCCGCGTCGGACGACCGGCCCGCGCCGAGGTCGAGTTGGGCGCGCAGGCGGCGGAGTCGGAGTTCGACGGAGTCGGCGGGGGCGGCGTCGAGCGCGGTCAGCACGTCCTCCGGCGGGGCGCCGCCGAGGCCGGTCACAAACGCGGCGTTCGGGTCGCTCTCGTCGACCCGGGGCAGCGGCAGGGCGAGTGCCGTCTCGCGGAAGCGCGGTGCCGCGAGCGCCGCTCCGCCGGAAGGCCGTTCGACCTCCGGCCGCGTCCCGGAACCGGGGGTGCCGGCGCCGCGGCGGCGGAGCAGGCGGCGGCGCGCGGGTTGTCGTCGGGAGCCGAGCGCGGAGGCGTCACCGTCCAGGCGTGCCAGCAGCCCGGTGTCGACGACGGTCGTCTCCGGGCCGAAGAGCGTCGACACGGCGGGCTGCGGCTCGCCCGTGTCCAGCGCGACGACCTCCCGCAGCACGCCGGTGAGTTGCTCCGCCATCTCCTCGGCGGACGCGAACCGGCGGCGCGGGTCGGGGTCGGTGGCCCGCACCAGCAGCCGGTAGAACGACTCGTACCGCTGGAACACCTCGACGTGCTCCGGCGCGGGCAGGCTGTCGACGAAGACGTTGGTGTAGCCGCGGAAGTCGAAGGTCAGCACGGCCAGGGTGCGCGCCACGGTGTACAGGTCGGAGGCGACCGACGGGCCGACGTCGCCGACCTCCGGCGCCTGGTAGCCGACGGTCCCGTAGACGGCGCCGTCGGGGTCGTCCATCCGCCGTACCGCGCCCATGTCTATCAGCTTGAGCTGGTGGTGCTGCTGGATGGCGTTGTCGACCTTGAAGTCGCAGTAGAGCAGATTCCGGCTGTGCAGGTAGCCGAGGGCTTCCAACGCCTCGATGCCGTAGGCGCAGGCCTGCGCGACGGGCAGCGGGTCCCGGCCGCCGCCGGGCGTGCGGCGGTCGTTGGCGATGTCCTTCAGCGACTTGCCGCCGACGTACTCCATGACGATGTAGCCGTCGCGGGTGCCGGTGCGCGGGTCGAGGTGCTCGACGAAGTTGTAGACCCGCACGATGCTGGCGTGCTCGATCTGGGAGAGGAAGCGGCGCTCGGCGATGGCGGCGGCCATGGCGTCCTCGTCACCGGTGTCCAGCAGGCCCTTGAGCACCACCCAGCGCCGGTCCAGCGGGTGGTCGATCGCGAGGTAGATCCAGCCGAGGCCGCCGTGGGCCAGGCAGCCGACGATCTCGTACTGGCCGCCGACGATCTCGCCTCGGCGCAGCCGGGGGACAAAGGAGTAGGGCCGGCCGCAGCGGGTGCAGAAGCCCTCGGTGCGGCCGGGCCGCCCGTCGCGGGAACGTCCCACCGGGCCGCCGCATTCCGGGTTGCCGCAGAACCGCTTGCGTTCGGGGACCCGCGGGTCCTCCAGTACGGCGGACGCGGGGTCCGGTCCCGGCACCTCGGGCACGCTGACCAGGCCGGCGCCGAGCCGCTTGCGGGACGCCGCGGAGCCGGTGTCCCGGCGGGAGCCGCGCACGGAGACGCCGGAGGCCGTCGACAGCGCGGCCGACGAACCCGTTGAACCGGCCGACGACTCCGTTGAACCGGCCGGCGAACCCGTTGGACCGCTCGGACCCGCCGTGCGGTGTGTCCTCGCCGAGGCCGGCGGGGATCCCGGCCTTCCGCCGGAGAGCAGCGCGGCCGTGGCCAGTCCGGTGGCGCGCGAGGCGATCACACCGTCGGGTGAGACGTCAGGGGGGAAGCCGCACACGTCGCAGTACAGCTCGCCGTCGCCGAAGTCCTCCACGGCGCCCGTGCAGTCGGGCCGTTCGCAGTCGGGCCGCTTGTGCCCGGTGCCGGTTCCGGCGCCGGTCTCGGTGGTGCTCATCCTTCCCGGCCTCCCGTCCGGTCGGCCGGGTCGGGCCGGGGTGCCAGCGTCTCGACGGCGGCGTGCTGGTAGCGCAGCACGGCGGACTCGGCGGCGCGCAGGTCGCAGGGCGCGCTCCACAGCAGTCGGCGGGCGAACTCGTAGCGTTCGGCGAGCAGCGGGTCGTCGGCCAGCCCGTGCTCGGCGACCTTGGCCCGGTAGGCGTCGAGCCGGCCGCGCAGCTCGGCGCGGACCGCGAGCGGGGCGGTCACCGCCGACAACGCCTCGCGGGCGCGCCGCAGTTCGTCCTCGGCGCGCTGCTCCAGACTGTCCAGGAGCGGGGACAGCCGGTGCCACCGGGCGCGTCTGCGGTACTCGGCCGCCGCTGCCAACTCCTCGTACAGCGCGGTCGGCGGGCCGCTGACGGCCGGCACGTCGAACGAGGCGATCTTCGCCAGCACCTCACCTCGCGCGGTGCGCGCCTCGGCGAGGGTGCGGTCGGCACGGGAGAGCACGTCCCGCAGTCCGGCCAGCCGCTGTTCGGCGTCCTGCCGCACCCCGAGCACGGCGTCGATCTCCCGCCGCACGTCCTCCAGCGCCCGGGCCGCCCGGTCGTAGCGCACGGTGTCCGGCCGGCCGCTGCCGGGGACGCTGCTGCCGCTCTCCGGCAGCCAGAAGGCGAGCGGGTCGCTGATCACCTCGGCGCGCAGCGCGGTGAGTTCGGTGGTGATCTCCGCCAGGTCGTCACCGGCCGGGTGCTCGCCGGGGCGGACGCCGACGGAGCCGGCGAGCGAGCGGATGCGCTGGAGTTCGGCGGAGAGGAGGTCTATCCGCGCCGGCAGCGCCGACCAGACGGAGTCGGCGGCGACGACCACGTCCAGGGCGCGGGCGTAGCCGGCGTTCATCCGCTCGACCAGGGACTCCAGACTCAGCCGTTCGGCGAGCCGGCCGCCGGCGGCGCCCGCCGTGCCGCCGGAGACGGTCACCCCTTCGCCGCGCAGCAGCGCCGTCAGTTCGACGAGGTCGTCCCGGTTGGGCCAGCGTCGTCGGCCGCGTATCTCCTGTGCCCGCGCCAGCGCCCTGCCGTAGGCGTCGAACTGCGTCCACAGCAGTGAGACCGCGTGCTCGGCGCTGGCCCACCGGTGCCTGGTGGTACCGGTCAACTCGGCGCCTTCCAGCAGCCGTCGGCCGGCGTGGTCCTGGAGGGAGAGCAGGGACGACTCGATCGCCTCCCGCTCGGCGGTCAGCCGCGCCAGGGCGCGGTCGGCCTCCTCCCGGCTCATCACCGACGCGGCGGGCCCGGGGGACCCCATCGATCACCTCGCTGCTCTCGTCTCCGACATGTCCAACTCGTGTGCCGCCGCACCGGCGGGGCGGTGCGCTCAGTCCCGGTA
>NZ_WMLF01000467.1 GCF_014156695.1 Streptomyces durbertensis
CTTACGCGCCCCTGGCCGGGTCTCATGGGGTCCGAAGTAGTGCGAATCGGACACCAGGAGCACCATGAGGCATCACATGCGCCGAGCCACCCGCGTCAGCGTGGCCCTCGCGACGGCCACCGCGCTCGCGCTGACCGCCGCGGCCTGCGGTGGCGGTGGCGGGGGCGACAACGGCGGCGGCATGGTCCGCGCCTCCTGGGGCGACCCGCAGAACCCGTTGGAACCGGCCAACACCAACGAGGTGCAGGGCGGCAAGGTGCTCGACATGGTCTTCCGCGGCCTCAAGCGCTACAACCCGGAGACGGGCGCGGCCGAGGACGCGATGGCCGAGTCCATCGAGACCGACGACCAGCAGAACTTCACCGTCACCATCAAGGAGGGCTGGACGTTCAGCGACGGCACGGACGTCACCGCCCGGTCGTTCGTCGACGCCTGGAACTACGGCGCCAACCTGGAGAACAACCAGATCGGCGCCTACTTCTTCCGGTTCATCGAGGGCTACGAGGACGTGCACCCGGAGGACGAGGGCGCCTCGCCGTCCGCCGAGACGATGTCCGGTCTCGAGGTCGTCGACGACACGACGTTCAGGGTGCGGCTGACGGAGAAGTTCTCACTGTGGCCGGAGACACTGGGGTACGCGGCCTACGCGCCGCTGCCGCGGTCGTTCTTCGAGGACCGGGACGCCTGGCTTGCCAGGCCGGTCGGGAACGGCCCGTACAAGGTGGACTCCTACAACCGGGGCGAGTCGATGCGGCTGTCCCGCTACGACGACTACGCCGGTGACGACAAGGCCCAGAACGACGGTGTCGAACTGCGGGTCTACACCGACAACAACACCGCCTACACCGACCTGCAGGCCGGCAACCTCGACGTGATCGACGACGTGCCCGCCGCGCAGGTCCGCAACGTCGAACGGGACCTGGACGGCCGGTACATCAACCAGCCCGCCGGCATCATCCAGACGATCACCTTCCCGCTGTACCGGGAGCAGTGGCAGACCGACGACGCGGCCAAGGTCCGGCGCGGCATCTCGATGGCGATCAACCGGGAGGAGATCACCGACCGGATCTTCTTCGGCACCCGCACGCCCGCCAAGGACTTCACCTCGCCCGTGCTCGGCGAGGCCGGCGGCTACGACGAGGACATCTGCGGCGACGTCTGCGAGTACGACCCGGAGGAGGCCAGGAAGCTGATCGACGAGGCCGGCGGGCTGCCCGGCGGCCGGGTCACCCTCAGCTCGAACGTCGACACCGGCTCCCACCGGCAGTGGATGGACGCCGTCTGCAACAGCATCAACAACGCGCTGGAAGACAACAACGCCTGCACGGTGAACCCGGTCAGCACGTTCGCGGACTACCGCAACCAGATCACCGGCCGGGAGATGACCGGCATGTTCCGTGCCGGCTGGCAGATGGACTACCCGCTCATCCAGAACTTCCTCCAGCCGCTCTACTACACCAACGCCTCGTCCAACGACAGCGGCTACAGCAGCCGCCGCTTCGACCGGCTGGTCGACGAGGCGAACGCCGCCGAGGAGGAGAGCGAGGCGGTGGACACGTTCAAGGACGCCGAGCGGGTGCTGATCCAGGACCTGCCGGCGATCCCGCTGTGGTATCAGAACGGCAGCGCCGGCTACTCGGACCGGGTCGACAACGTCAGGCTCAACCCGTTCTCCGTCCCGGTCTTCAACGAGATCACCGTCAAGTGAGGCGCGCGGCCGGGCGTCCCAAGCGTCCGGCCGCCGCCCACGGGTGAGGAGGAGGCGGCGACATGGGGCGCTACGTCATCCGACGACTGCTCCAGATGGTCCCGGTCTTCATCGGGACCACCTTTCTGATCTTCGTGATGGTCTACGCGCTCGGCGACCCGGTCGCCGCGCTCTTCGGCGACCGCACCCCGGACCCGGCCACCGCCGCCCGGCTGCGCGCCGAGTTCAACCTCGACAAGCCGCTGTGGCAGCAGTACCTGCTGTACATGGGGAAGATCTTCACCGGTGACTTCGGCACCGCCTTCAACGGTCAGCCGGTCATCGAGCTGATGGCGAACGCGTTCCCGGTGTCCTTCCGGCTGATGCTGATCGCCGTCGGTTTCGAGATCGTCATCGGCATCACGCTCGGCGTGGTCTCCGGGCTGCGCAAGGGCGGCGGCATCGACTCCTCGGTGCTGCTGCTGAGCCTGGTGGTCATCGCCATCCCGACGTTCGTGACCGGGGTGCTCGCCCAGTTCCTGTTCGGGGTCCGGCTCGGGTGGGTGTCGCCGGCCGTGAGCCCGGCGGCGCCGTTCAACGAACTGCTGCTGCCCGGGCTGATCCTGGCACTGGTGTCGCTGGCGTACGTCACCCGGCTGACCCGCACGTCGGTGGCGGAGAACGCGCGCGCCGACTACATCCGCACGGCCGTCGCCAAGGGGCTGCCGCGCAGCCGCATCACCAACCGGCACCTGCTGCGCAACTCGCTGATCCCGGTGGTCACCTACCTCGGCGTGGACATCGGCGCCCTGATGGCCGGCGCCCTGGTGACCGAACGGATCTTCAACATCCCCGGCGTGGGCTACCAGCTCTACCAGGGCGTGCTGCGGCAGAACTCGCCCACGGTGGTCGGCTTCGTGACGATCCTCGTGCTGGTGTTCCTCCTCGCCAACCTGGTCGTCGACCTCCTGTACGCCGTGCTCGACCCGAGGATCCGCTATGCGTAGGCGCGACAGCCATCACACCCCGGGGGCGGCCGAGCCGGAGGACGCCATCGGCGGCGCCGGCAGCGAGATCGACCTCGCGAAGGCGGAGGGCGAGACGCTGGAGGGTCGCGAGGCACCGCCGCGCGGCCTGTGGGCGGACGCCTGGCACGACCTGCGCAAGCGGCCCGTCTTCATCGTCTCGGCCCTGCTGATCCTCTTCCTCGTCGTCATCTCGATCTGGCCGTCGCTGATCGCCACCCGGGACCCGCTGGACTGCCGGCTGGCCCGCTCGCTGGAGGGCCCGACCGCCGGCCACTGGTTCGGCTTCGACACCCAGGGCTGCGACGTCTACACCCGCACCGTCTACGGCGCCCGCGCCTCGGTGGCGGTCGGTGTGTGCGCGACGATCGGGGTGGCGCTGCTCGGCTCGGTCTTCGGCGGGCTCGCCGGCTTCTTCGGCGGGGTGTGGGACGCGCTGCTCTCCCGGATCACCGACATCTTCTTCGGTATCCCGCTCATCCTGGGCGCCCTGGTCTTCCTGGCGATGATCACGGTGGAGGGCATCTGGCCGGTGGTCGCGGTGATCACGCTGCTGGCCTGGCCGCAGATCGCCAGGATCAGCCGGGGCGCGGTGCTCACCGCCAAGCAGCACGACTACGTGCAGGCGGCGCGGGCGCTGGGCGCGAGCAACAGCCGGATGCTGCTGCGGCACATCCTGCCGAACGCGGTCGCCCCGGTCATCGTGGTGGCGACGATCGCGCTGGGCACATACATCGCGCTGGAGGCGACGCTGAGCTTCCTGGCGGTCGGCCTGAAGCCGCCCACGGTCTCGTGGGGCGTGGACATCTCCATCGCGTCCAGCGGGATGCAGTTCCGCAACGCGCCGCACATCCTGCTCTACCCGGCCGCGGCGCTGAGCATCACCGTGCTGGCGTTCATCATGCTCGGCGACGCGGTGCGCGACGCCCTCGATCCCAAGCTGCGCTGAGGAGGGCGGAGATGAGCGACGTGGAGGGCCCGGTCAACGAGCCGTTGCTGGAGGTCCGCGACCTGCATGTGGAGTTCCACACCAGGGACGGCGTGGTGAGGGCGGTCAACGGCGTCGACTACTCGGTGAACGCGGGCGAGACGCTGGCGGTGCTGGGGGAGTCGGGGTCCGGCAAGTCCGTCACCGCGCAGGCGGTCATGGGCATCCTGGACATGCCGCCGGGGCACATCCCGCGCGGGGAGATCGTCTTCCGGGGCCGGGACATGCTGCGGATGTCCGGAGAGGAGCGCCGGCGGATCCGGGGCGCCCAACTCGCGATGATCTTCCAGGACGCGCTGTCGTCGCTGAACCCGGTGCTGAGCGTCGGGTACCAGCTCGGTGAGATGTTCCGGGTCCACCAGGGTCTGTCCAGGAAGGACGCCAAGGCCAAGGCCATCGA
>NZ_WMLF01000468.1 GCF_014156695.1 Streptomyces durbertensis
GGAGGGGCCGTCTCTTCGGGAAAGAACTTGGACGATCGTTCTACTTGAACTATCGTCCAAGTAACTGTGAAAGGGGAGAGGCGTATGACGGTGGTCGCGGTTCGGCGTGCGGGAACGCGTGAGTGGGCGGGTCTTGCTCTTCTGGCGTTGCCGACGCTGCTGTTGGGCCTGGATGTGACGGTGCTGTACCTGGTTCTGCCGAGCATGGCCGCTGCTCTCGACCCCTCGGCGACGCAGACCTTGTGGATCATGGATGCGTACGGATTCCTGATCGCGGGGTTCCTCATCACCATGGGGACCCTGGGGGACCGGATCGGCAGGCGCCGCCTGCTCCTGGTCGGGACGGTGGCGTTTGCCGCCGTGTCGGTCCTCGCGGCCTTCGCGCCGAGCGCCGAACTGCTGATCGTCGCCCGCGCCCTGCTGGGTGTCGCCGGCGCCACGCTGATGCCCTCGACGCTCTCCCTGATCTCGCACATGTTCGCCGACGTACGACAGCGCGCTGTGGCGATCGGGGTGTGGGCCACGATGTTCGCCCTCGGCATGGCCGCCGGCCCGGTGGTCGGGGGCCTGCTGGTGGACGTGTTCTGGTGGGGCGCGGCGTTCCTCCTCGCCCTGCCCGTGGCCGTTGCCGTCCTGGCCGGCGCCCGGCGTCTGCTGCCCGAGTACGCCGACCCCGGCGCGGGCCGGCTGGACCTGACGAGTGTGGCCCTGTCGCTGGTGGCCATACTGCCGGCGGTCTACGCGGTCAAGCAGTCGGCCTCGCACGGTCCGGGCGTGGGGACGGTTGTCCTCCTCGCCGTCGGAGGGGCCGCCGGCGTGGCGTTCGTGCGCCGGCAGCGCGGGCTCGTGTCCCCGCTGCTGGACGTCACCCTCTTCGCGGACCGGGCCTTCTCGGCCGCACTGGCTGTGCTGCTGGTCGGCCTTGCCGGTGTGGGCGGGGCCATGTATCTGGTCACCCAGTACCTCCAGCTGGTGGAGGGCCACACGCCGTTTGCCGCGGGGCTGTGGATGGGGCCGCCTGCTCTTGCCATGTTCGCCGCCGCTGTCGGCGCGCCGCTGCTCGCCCGCCGGGCGCGGCCCGGACTGGTCATGGGTGTGACCCTCGGGGGCTCGGTGATCGGCTACGCGCTGATGGCCACCGCCGGGACCGGCGGGACGGCGGTGGTGGTGGCCGGGTTCGCCTTTGTCTACCTCGGTCTCGGCGCGATCGCCGCGCTGGGCACCGACATGGTGGTGGGTGCCGCCCCCGCGTCGAAGTCCGGGTCGGCCGCGGCGATGTCCGAGACCGTCCAGGAGCTCGGCATCGCCGTCGGCGTCGCCCTGCTCGGCAGTCTCACCACCGCCTTCTACGGCGCCCGCGTCCACGCGCCCCCGCACGTCTCGCCCGAGGTCGCTGACCGCGTCACCGGCAGCCTGTCGGGGGCGCTGTCGGTCGCGGACGAGGTGCCGCCGGAGGTGGTGACGGCCGCGCGGCAGACCTTCACCACCGGGGTGAACATCGCCTCGGCGGTGGCCGGCGTGGTCATCCTGGCCGCGACCGCGCTCTGTCTGACGGCGCTACGGCGGGTGCCGCCGCTGGGGGAGAGCGAGGACGCCGCCGACACGCAGGCGGGATGAGGCGCTCGGCTACCCTGGGCCACCGGGAGGTAGCGTGATCAACGTCGAGGACGAACCCGCCGACGGGCGCAGAGCGAGAGGCAACAGGCGCCGCGCCGAGATCATCCGCGCCACTCTCGCCGTTGTCACCCGGGACGGCGCAGCGGGCGTCACCCACCGCACCGTGGCCAGGGAAGCCGGCATCACCACCAGCCTGACCACCTACTACTTCGCGACCCTCGACGACCTGCTCGTCGCGACCCTGTCGAGCGTCGCGGACGACTACACCGCCCGCATCCGGCACATTATCGACGGTCCTGGGGACAAGCTGCGCGGTCTGGCCGAACTCATTGCCGAGTCCGGCGGCTTGGGACGGGAACGAGCGCTGGCCGAAAGGGAGTTGTCCACGCTTGCCGCCCGGCGCCCGGCGCTCACGCCGGTGGCTCGCCGCTGGCGGGAGAGCGTCGCCGAACTCGCCCGTGCGCACACCGGCGACCCCGAGGCCATCGCCGCATTCGTCGCTGCTTCCGACGGCCTGTGCACCGCCGTTCTGATCGACAACGCCCCCGCCGACGTCGACCACGTGCACCGGGTCCTCTGTCAGGCACTGGGTACCCGCTCGGACGGGTCGACCCCGGCGGACTGAGACGGGACGCGCCCCTTCCCCACACCGCACACGCCGTGCCGCCCGGCTCAGCCGGCCCGTTCCGGGGCGGGCACCTTCGGGCCCGCCCCGGCGAACTCCGCTACGGCAGGGGGAGTTCGAACCAGACGACCTTGCCGGTGGAGAGGCGGGTCGCGCCCCAGCGGCGGGCCAGGCGGTTGACCAGGAACAGGCCGCGGCCGCCCTCGTCGGTGGCACGGGCCTGCCGCAGCCGGGGGAGCTGCGGCACGTCGTCGCCGACCTCGCAGCGCAGCCGGTCGGTGCGCAGCAGCCGCAGCGTGATCGGCCGTTCGGCGTACCGTACGGCGTTGGTGACGACCTCGCTGACCAGCAGCTCCACGGTGTCGGTCAGCTCCTCCAGGTCCCAGCGGGCGAGTGCCCGGCGGGCCAGGCGGCGGGCCTGGGAGGCGGTCTGCGCCCGGGGATCGAGGAACCAGTAGGCGACGTCGCTGGGTGCGATGCCGTCGAAGCGGGCCGCGAGCAGCGCTATGTCGTCGTCGCGGTCGCCGGGGCCGAGGATGTCCAGCACCTCGTCGCACAGCGGTTCCAACGGGGCCGGGGTGTCCGGCCGGGTGAGCCGGGCGGTCTCCATCAGCTTCTCGCGCAGCTGCTCGATGCCCGTCCACACGTCGCGGTGGCGGGACTCCACGAGGCCGTCGGTGTAGAGGACAAGCGTGGCGCCGGCGGGCGCGTCCAGCTCGACGGCCTGGAAGTCGACGCCGCCGACGCCGATCGGCGCGCCGGCGGGGATGCGCAGCACCTCGGCGCGGCCGCCGCGGTGCAGCATCACCGGCGGCGGGTGGCCGGCGTTGGCGATGACCATGCGGTGCGCCACCGGGTCGTAGACGGCGTAGAGGCAGGTCGCCATCCGGTCGCGGCCCAGGCGCTGGGCCTGCTCGTCGAGGTGGTGCAGCACCTCCTGCGGCGGCAGGTCGAGTTGGGCGAGGGTCTGCGCGGTCGTGCGCAGCTGGCCCATGATCGCCGCCGACGTCATGGAGTGGCCCATCACGTCGCCGACGACCAGCGCGACCCGGCTGCCGGGGAGCGGGATGGCGTCGTACCAGTCGCCGCCGACCCGCGCGGACTCGGCGGCCGGCAGGTAGCGGCTGGCGAGCTGCACACCGGTGGGCTGCGGCAGGGTGTCGGGCAGCATCGTGCGCTGCAACTCGTCGGCGATGTACGCCTCGCGCCCGTACAGCACGGCCTTGTCGACGCCGAGCGCGGTGTGCGTGGCGAGCTGGGCGGCCACCAGGAGGTCGTCCTGGGCGAACGGCGGGCGGGTCGGTCGGCGCAGGAACACGGCGGCGCCGATGACCCTGCGCCGGCCGCGCAGCGGTGCCAGGATCGAGCGCCGCCCGTCGGGCAGTTCGCGCTCCACGCGCAGCAGCTCACCGAGCGCGCCGCCGGCCGCCTGCGAGTCGCCGAAGAGCGGCCGTACGCCGCGCAGCACCTCGGCGAGCGCGCCGCCGGGGGCGACCTCGGTCAGCTCGGAGGCGCCGCCGGCGGCGTGGTCGGTGGCGCCGGCCAGCTGGCCGAGCAGCCCGCCGTCCGCCGCCGCGTCGTCCTCCCCGGCGTAGTCGGGCAGCCGGTCGGTGCGGCGCAGCCGCAGCCGCAGCGGACCGGTGGGGCGCTCGTCGCCGACCGGGAGCGGTTCGCGCAGGTAGACGAGGATCGCGTCGGCGAACGCCGGGACCGTGGCCCGGCACAGGCCGAGCACGGTCTCGTCGAGGTCGACACCGCGCGCGATGCGGCGGGTCGCGGCGCCGACGAAGCGCAGCCGCTCGCCGTTGGCGTCGGGGTTGAGGCCGGCCGTCGAAGGCTCCTTGGGGG
>NZ_WMLF01000469.1 GCF_014156695.1 Streptomyces durbertensis
CTCCTCGTCTCCCTCCTGCTCTCCGTGCCGGTCATCGCCATGGCGATGGTGCCGGCGCTCCAGTTCGAGTACTGGCAGTGGCTCTCCCTCACGCTGGCCGCGCCCGTGGTCGTGTGGGGCGCGCTGCCCTTCCACCGCGCGGCGTGGACCAACGCCCGGCACGGCGCGGCGACCATGGACACGCTCATCTCGATCGGTACGTCGGCGGCCCTCCTGTGGTCGCTGTGGGCGCTGTTCTTCGGCACCGCCGGCATGCCCGGCATGACCCACCCGTTCGAACTGTCCGTCAGCCGCACCGACGGCGCCGGCAACATCTACCTGGAGGCCGCCGCCGGGGTGACGACCTTCATCCTGGCCGGCCGGTACTTCGAGGCCCGCTCCAAGCGGAAGGCCGGCGCCGCCCTCCGCGCCCTGATGGAACTGGGCGCGAAGGAGGTGACCGTCCTGCGGGACGGCCGCGAGCAGCGGGTACCGACCGCCGAACTGGCCGTCGGGGACCGCTTCCTGGTCCGCCCGGGCGAGAAGATCGCCACCGACGGTCGTGTCGTGGAGGGCTCCTCCGCCGTCGACGCCTCCATGCTGACCGGCGAGTCGGTACCGGTGGAGGTCGCCGTGGGCGACACGGTGACCGGTGCCACGCTCAACGCCGGCGGCCGACTGGTCGTCGAGGCGACCCGGGTGGGCGCCGACACCCAACTCGCCCGCATGGCACAGCTCGTCGAGGACGCGCAGAACGGCAAGGCACGCGCCCAGCGGCTGGCCGACCGGATCTCCGCGGTGTTCGTCCCCTTTGTGATCGCGCTCTCGCTCGGCACGCTGGGCTTCTGGCTGGGCAACGGGGCCGGGCTCACGGTCGCCTTCACCGCCGCCGTCGCGGTGCTGATCATCGCCTGCCCCTGCGCGCTCGGGCTGGCCACCCCCACCGCGCTGATGGTCGGCACCGGCCGCGGCGCCCAGTTGGGCATCCTGATCAAGGGCCCCGAGGTACTGGAGAACACCCGCAGGGCCGACACCGTGGTCCTGGACAAGACCGGGACCGTCACCACCGGCCGGATGACGCTGCTCGCCGTCCACCCCGCGGAGGGTGAGGACGCCGCGGAGGTCCTGCGACTCGCGGGCGCGCTGGAGAACGCCTCCGAGCACCCGCTCGCCGCCGCCGTCGCCGCCGGCGCGGCCGAGCGGGTCGGCGCGCTCCCCACACCGGAGCAGTTCGAGAACGTCCCCGGCCTCGGCGTGCAGGGCGTGGTGGACGGGCACGCCGTCCTCGTCGGCAGGCAACGTCTGCTGGCGGACTGGGCGCTCACCCTGCCCGGCCCGCTCGCCGAGGCGGCGCGGGCGGCCGAGACCGCCGGGCGCACGGCCGTCGCGGTCGCCTGGGACGGCTCCGCCCGCGCCGTGCTGGAGATCGCCGACGCCGTGAAACCGACCAGCGCCGAAGCGGTGCGCCGGCTCCGCGACCTCGGTCTCACCCCCATCCTGCTGACCGGCGACAACAAGGCGGTCGCCCACGCGGTCGCCGCGGAGGTGGGGATCGACGAGGTCGTCGCCGAGGTCATGCCGCAGGACAAGGTGGACGTCGTCAAGCGGCTCCAGGCCGAGGGACGGACGGTGGCGATGGTCGGCGACGGCGTCAACGACGCCGCCGCCCTCGCCCAGGCGGACCTCGGCCTGGCGATGGGCACCGGCACCGACGCCGCGATCGAGGCCGGCGACCTCACCCTCGTCCGAGGCGACCTGCGGGTCGCCGCCGACGCCATCCGGCTCTCCCGCCGCACGCTGGGCACGATCAGGTCCAACCTGGTCTGGGCGTTCGGCTACAACGTGATGGCGCTGCCGCTGGCCGCCGCCGGTCTGCTCAACCCGATGATCGCCGGAGCCGCCATGGCCTTCTCCTCGGTCTCGGTCGTCGCGAACAGCCTGCGCCTGCGCACCTTCCGCCCGACCGCCTGAGCCCGGCCCGCGCTAGCGCGCCTCGCACAGCGCGCGGTCCACCAGCCGCGTGAGCCGGCCGAGTTGGCGCACGGCGGTGTTGTGGTCGCCGGGCCGGCTGTGCGCGGTGACGGTCACGGCCCGGGACCCGTCGGCGGTGGCCGCGGGCCAGGTGAGGTATCCGAAACCGCTGCCGCTGTGCCCCCAGTACCCGCCGCCGCAGGACAGCGGCGTCCAGTTGAGCCCCAGTCCGGACCGGGTGCCCGGCACCACGGCGCTCTCGTCGGGCACCGGGACCGTCCCGCGCATCTCCGCGAGCAGTTCGCGGTCCAGCAGCCTGCCGCCCAGCAGCGCGCCGAAGAACCGGTTCGTGTCCTCGGCCGTGCCGACCATCGAGCCGTCCGCGTCACCGTCGAACGGCAGATACGCCACCGTGGTGTCGGTCAACGGCCCGTCCGCCTCGAACCGCTGGTGGTTGCGGGCGTGCGGGCGGGGCAGGAACGGCTGGTCGCCCGCCGTGAAGGTGCGGTCGAGACGCAGCGGGCGCAGCACCCGCTCCCGCACCTCGCGCTCCCACGGTCGGCCTGTGACGGCCCTGATCACCATCCCGGCGAGCACGTAGTTGGTGTTGGAGTAGGCCCAGCCCTCCCCCGGTTCGAACAGGGGCCGGTGCCCCATCGCGAGGGCGACACGTTCCTCGGAGGAACGGCGGGTCCAGCGGTGCCGGTGGTAGCCGGCCGCGCTGGCGTCCGGCACGACGTCAGACGCGTAGTCGGGCACACCGCTGGTGTGCTGGAGGAGCTGACGAACAGTGACCCGCCGTCCGTCGTTCCCGTTGCCCCGGACGACACCCGGGAGCCAGCGCTCCACCGTGTCGTCGAGGGAGAGCCGTCCCTCGCCCACCAGTTGGAGCACCACGGTCGCGACGTAGGTCTTGGTGGTGCTGCCGAGCCGGATGTAGCCGTTCGGCGGCACCGGCCGGCCGGTGCGCAGGTCCGCGACGCCGCTGCGCGCGACGCGGGCTCCCGAAGGTGTGTCGAGCCGGACGGCCACCCCGGTCACCCCCGCGTCCCGCACCGCGTCGGCGTCCTCCCGCAGGCTCCGGTCCGGTGAGGACGGGTGAGCGTCTTCGGCCGGCGCCGTCCGCCCGGCCGTCTCGGCGGCCGCCTGCGGTAAGGGGGACGTGAGCAGCGCGACGGCCACGGCGGTCGCGAGGAGGGCGGTCAGTCCGGGCCTGTGCTTCCTGTTCATACCGGCACCCTAGGGACGGCGCCGGTCAGGACGGCAGCCGGTGAACCACCGATCGTGTACTCGGGTTGACCACAGGCCTGCCGGGGGCCGCAGGTGGCCGTCCCGGTGGCGTCGGCTGCTCCGGTCGGCGTAGCCGGGCGCGGCTTGCCGGTCCACACGGCCGGCGCGTCGGACGATCGACGCAGACCACCGGGCCGTCGGACGGAGAACCCGTGAACATCCGTCGCTACTCGCTCCACCTCGTGCTCGCCCTTGTCGCCGTGCTGGTGCTCGTCGCCGGTACGGTCCTGATCGCACGCACGCTCGGCGCGGGCGGAGCGAACGGGCCCGAGGAACCGGCCACCACCGAGCCGACGGGCCAGGCGGACGGAGGTGGAGACGGCACACCGGCGCCTCGTGCGGCGGTGGTACGGCTCCCCGGCGTCTCGCTGGACGGCTCCTTCGAGTTCACCGACGGCACCACCGGCTGCGCGGTCATCAGGAACGACGGAGGCGTCCCGGTGACCCTGACACGTGTGTCGGTCGTCAACGCCGAGGTCGTCGGCGCCTGCCGGACCGAGAACGTCACGCTGTGCACCGCCACCCCGGTGCGCCTGGCACCAGCCGGCCGCTGCGCGGTCGCGGTCCGGGTCGAACCGGACACCGGTCGGACGGTCAGGATCACCGCCACGCTGCGCGCGGTCTGCCACTCGCTGGAGAGTTGGCCCTGCGACCAGGCGCGCGGCCGGGCACCCGCCACCCGGCCGTTCGTCCTGGAAGCCCCCGGCCTCTGGGAGGTCTCCACCGGCGCGCCCCCCGGCGACGGCGACGGCGGTACCCCCACCGACGGGCCGGACGGCGGCCGGCGGGGCGGTGAGAACGGCGGCGGTGATCCGGGCGGAACCCGGACCGGGGGCGGGAA
>NZ_WMLF01000047.1 GCF_014156695.1 Streptomyces durbertensis
GAACCGGGGAGGGGTGCGTACTTGTCGGCGTAGGAGTTGGCAGGAACGTGACTCGAAGGGCTTCGAGAGGTTCTTGGCAAAGCAAGACAAGAAACCGCCGCACACTTCACCGGGGGTCCGTGGTGAGTGAGGATGCCGCCGTGGCTGACCGAACTTCCCAGGAAGACGCACTCATCCGCGCACTCTACGACGAGCACGCCGGGCCGCTGCTGGCCTTTGTGCTCCGACTGGTGGGCGGCGACCGGCACCGCGCCGAGGACGTGGTGCAGGAGACGCTGGTGCGCGCCTGGCGCAACGCGGAGCAGCTCCAGAGCGCCACCGGCTCCATCCGGCCCTGGCTGGTGACCGTCGCACGACGCATCGTGATCGACGGGCATCGAAGCCGCAGGGCGAGACCACAGGAAGTCTCCGCCACCGGGATGGCCCCGCTCGAGGCCATCCCGGCGGCGGACGAGATCGACCGGGCGTTGCGCATGATGACGATCTCCGAGGCCCTGGGCGACCTGAGTGACGCCCACCGGGAAGCCCTCATCGAGACATACTTCAAGGGCCGCACGGTCAACGAGGCCGCGCAGGCGCTGCGGATACCCCCGGGCACGGTGCGTTCCCGGGTGTACTACGCGTTGCGTTCCCTGAAGCTCTCGCTTGAGGAAAGAGGAGTGTCGGCATGACGTCGCCAGCGCACCACAACGACGTCGGCGCGTACGCGATAGGCGCGTTGGACGCCGCCGACACCGCACGGTTCGAGGAGCATCTGGCGGTCTGCCAGCCGTGCGCGAACGAGTTGGACGAACTGCTGGGCCTCGGGCCGCTGTTGGCGGAGTACCGGGAGGGCGCGGCCGGCGGGGACGTGGAGGCGGCGCTGGTGCCGCAGCCGAGTTCCGCGCTGCTGGACCGGCTGCTGGACACCGTCTCCGTGGAGCGGCGCAAGCGCCGGGTGCGGCGGCTGGTGCTGGTCGCGGCGGCGGTGGCGGTGCTGGTCGCCGGGCCGTTCGCCGGGTCGGCACTGCTGGACCGGGAGGCCGCCGGGCCGCCGGACGTGGTGCAGGCCGCGTTCCAGGCGGGGGAGAAGTTCCGGGGCACCGATCCGGAGACCAAGGTCGACGCGACGGTGGCGCTCACCGAGAAGCGCTGGGGCACCGAGGTCGCGGTGCGGCTGGCCGGGGTGAGCGGGCCGCAGACCTGCGGCCTGGTCGCGGTCGGCAAGGACGGCAGCGAGCAGACGGTGACAACCTGGGCGGTGCCCGAGGAGGGGTACGGCTGGGAGAAGCCGGCCTACTACGTGGGCGGCGCCGCCTACGACCCGGCCGAGATCGACCGCTTCGAGGTGCGCACGCTGGACGGTGAGCGTCTGGTGACCGTGCCGAAGTAGCCGCCCGAGGCCGCCCTGAGCCCCCCGCACCGCACGCCCGGTTTCGGCCGGGCGTGCGGTGCGCGGTGCGCCGGGGCGCTCCCGTGTGCGCCGACGGCCCGGCGTCGCGTACGGTTGACGGCTGCCCTGAGAACAGCAGAAGGGGGCCGGTGCGTTGGAGGCGCAGGACACAGGCGTACGCGACCGGGAGATCCAGCGCGAACAGGAGTACCTGGACGCGGTCTACCGGAGGCTTGAGGAGAAGATCGGTGAGGCCGAGTTCCTGATGGACAACGCCGTGCGGGGCGGCCAGGTCGGCACGCCCGGCGCGCTCGCCGAGCGGGACGCCCAGGTGTTCCGCGCCGGCGTGCACCTGCACCGGCTGAACAGCGAGTTCGAGGACTTCCTCTTCGGCCGCGTCGACCTGCTGCTCGGCAAGGACGGCAAGCGCGGCCCGGACGGCGCGTACACCTCGGTCGAGCCGGCCGAGGACGCGGTGCGTCCCGACAACACGGCCGACATCGCGGAGACGCTGCGCATCGGACGCCTCGGGGTCCTCGACGCCGACTACACGCCGCTGGTCATCGACTGGCGGGCGCCGGCCGCCGCGCCGTTCTACCGGGCGACGCCGGTGGCGCCGGGCCGGGTGGTGCGGCGCCGGGTCATCCGCTCGAAGGGGCGGCGGGTGCTGGGCGTGGAGGACGACCTGCTGCGTCCGGAGCTGACGGCGTTCCTGGCCGGCGAGGAACTGGTGGTGACCGGCGACGGCGCGCTGATGGCGGCGCTCGGCCAGGCCAGGACCCACACCATGCGGGACATCGTCGCCTCCATCCAGGCCGAGCAGGACGTGGTGATCCGCGCCCCGGCCGCCTCGGTCACCGAGGTGACGGGCGGGCCCGGCACCGGCAAGACGGCCGTCGCCCTGCACCGCGCGGCCTACCTGCTCTACCAGGACCGCAGACGGTACGCCGGCGGCATCCTCGTGGTGAGCCCGACGCCGTTGCTGGTCTCCTACACCGAGGGGGTGCTGCCGTCGCTGGGCGAGGAGGGGCAGGTCGCCGTGCGGGCCGTCGGCTCGCTGGTGGACGGCGTGGAGGCCACCGTGCACGATGCGCAGGCGGTGGCCCGGGTCAAGGGCTCGTCCCGCATGGTCAAGCTGCTGCGGAAGGCGGCGCGCGGTACCCAGGAGCTGGCGGCGGCGAACGCGCCCGAACGGCTGAGAGTGGTGGTGTCCGGGGCGCGGGTGGAGCTGGCCGCGGAGGAGCTGGCGGAGATCCGGCAGCAGGTCCTGAGCAGCCAGGCCCCGGTGAACTTCCTGCGGCCCCGGGCGCGCAAGCTGCTGCTGGACGCGCTGTGGGCGCGCGGCGGCGGCGCCCGGCGGCACGACGACCCGGAGCTGGCCGCCGAGGCGCGCGAGGCGTTCGACGAGGACGTCTCCGCCGAGGACTCCTTCACCGACTTCCTGGCCGCCTGGTGGCCGGAGCTGGAGCCGGGACGGGTGCTGGCGGCGATGGCCGACGAACGGCGGCTGTCCCGCTGGTCGCGGCGGATCCTCCAGCACCGGGAGGCGCGGCTGCTGGCCCGGTCCCTGGCCCGGCTGGCGCCGGACGGCACCGGCCCGCTGTCGGTGCACGACGTGGCGCTGCTCGACGAACTGCGCGGACTGCTGGGCGCCCCGGCGAAGCCGAAGAAGCGCGCGGTTGACCCGCTGGACCAGCTCACCGGGCTGGCGGAGCTGACCACCGCCGCCGACCGCGACCCCACCCGGCGGGACTACCGGGCGCCGCACGAGCGCGCCGAGCGCCGCGAGTACGCGCACGTCATCGTGGACGAGGCGCAGGACCTCACGCCGATGCAGTGGCGGATGGTGGGCAGGCGGGGGCGGCAGGCCACCTGGACGGTGGTGGGCGATCCCGCGCAGTCGTCCTGGTCGGACCCGGACGAGGCGGCGGAGGCGCGAAACGAGGCGCTGGGCACCCGGCCGCGCCGGCGCTTCGAGCTGACCGTGAACTACCGCAACCCCTCCGAGGTCGCGGAGCTGGCGTCCCGGGTGCTGGCGCTGGCGATGCCGGGCGCCGTCCCGCCGACGGCCGTGCGCTCCACCGGCCTGGTGCCGCGCTTCGAGGTGTTCGACCGGTCGCCGCGTGAGGCGGTGCGGGCGGAGGCCCGGCGGCTGCTGGCCGAGGTCGACGGCACGGTCGGCGTGGTGGTGGCCATGGGCCGCCGCGAGGAGGCCCGGGAGTGGCTGGCCGACCTCGGCGAGGGGGCGGACCGGGTGGTGCCGCTCGGCAGCCTGGAGGCGAAGGGCCTCGAGTACGACGCGACGGTGGTGGTCTCGCCGGCGGAGATCGCCGACGAGTCGCCGGCCGGCCTGCGGGTGCTGTACGTGGCGCTCACCCGGGCCACGCAGCGGCTGACGGTGATCTCGGGGGCGCGCGACCTGCCGGACGAGCGGGGCGTCCCCGACCTGCTGCGGGACTGACCCGGGCCGGGTGGGGCCCGGCCGGGCCCGGCCGGTCGGGGCGGCGCCCACCCGGTCGGCGGACGGATCCGGGCGATCGGGAATCACCGTCGGCGGACCTTTGTTAGCCTGACTGTGGCGCCGGCCCGATCCATGCCCCCGGGCCCAACCTTCGTCGCTTCGAGCGACCACTTGCCGCGAGGCGAGCTGGCGGGTCGGTGCCACCAGACTCCGCGCGGGGTCGACACGAACACTCGTGTCGACCCCGCGCTTCTGCGTGTGGGGGCGGAACCGGGGCGAACGTGTTGACGATTATCGCATCGCGGAAGTAAGTTTCCATTCACGTGAGGGTGGTTACCGGCTACCCGGTAGTAGGTGCGACGATGCAAAAGGCACGGCGGCGCGAGGAACGCGCGCGCGTTCGCAGCACAGAAAGCAGAGGAACCCGACCATGGCAACGGCGCCCAGCGTCTCCTACTCGATGACCGTCCGACTCGAGCTCCCCGCCGGCGGCAGCTCGGTCAGCCAGATCACCACGGTCGTGGAGTCCGCGGGCGGCCATGTCACCGCGCTCGACGTCACCGCCTCCGGCCACGAGCGCCTGCGCATCGACGTCACCATCGCCGCCACCTCGACCGACCACGCGGCGGCGATCGTCCGTCAACTGGGTGAGATCGAGGGCGTCTCGCTGGGCAAGGTCTCCGACCGTACGTTCCTCATGCACCTCGGCGGCAAGATCGAGATGTCGTCCAAACACCCCATTCGCAACCGCGACGACCTCTCGATGATCTACACCCCCGGCGTGGCCCGCGTCTGCACCCAGATCGCGGAGAACCCGGAGGACGCCCGCCGCCTGACCATCAAGCGGAACAGCGTCGCCGTGGTCACCGACGGCTCCGCCGTGCTGGGCCTGGGCAACATCGGCCCGATGGCCGCGCTGCCCGTCATGGAGGGCAAGGCGGCCCTCTTCAAGCGCTTCGCCGGCATCGACGCCTGGCCGATCTGCCTGGACACCCAGGACACCGACGCCATCGTGGAGATCGTCAAGGCCATCGCGCCCGGCTTCGCCGGCATCAACCTGGAGGACATCTCCGCCCCGCGCTGCTTCGAGATCGAGGCGCGGCTGCGCGAGGCCCTGGACATCCCGGTCTTCCACGACGACCAGCACGGTACGGCCATCGTCGTGCTCGCCGCGCTGCACAACGCGCTGCGGGTCGTGGGCAAGGACATCGGCGACGTGCGGGTGGTCATGTCCGGCGCCGGCGCCGCCGGTACGGCCATCCTGAAGCTGCTGCTGGCCGCCGGTGTCAAGCACGCCGTGGTCGCCGACATCCACGGCGTCGTGCACGCCGAGCGGGCCGACCTCAAGGACGCCGACGGCGGCTCCGCGCTGCGCTGGATCGCCGACAACACCAACCCCGAGGGTGTCACCGGCACGCTCAAGGAGGCCGTCGTCGGCGCGGACGTCTTCATCGGCGTCTCGGCGCCCAACGTGCTCGGCGGCGAGGACGTGGCGGCGATGGCGGAGGGCGCGATCGTGTTCGCGCTCGCCAATCCCGACCCCGAGGTCGAGCCGACCGTCGCCCGGCAGACCGCCGCCGTCGTGGCCACCGGCCGCTCCGACTTCCCGAACCAGATCAACAACGTGCTGGTCTTCCCCGGCGTCTTCCGCGGCCTGCTGGACGCGCACTCTCGGACCGTCAACGACGCGATGATGCTCGCCGCCGCCCGCGCGCTGGCCGACGTCGTCGGCGAGGACGAGCTGAACGCGAACTACATCATCCCGAGCGTCTTCAACGAGAAGGTCTCGGGCGCGGTGGCCGGCGCGGTGCGCGAGGCCGCCCGGGCCGTCACCGGATCCTGAGGCAGCCGTCGCCGGATCCTGAGCCGGGAGCCCCGAACCGGCGGTTCCGGCCCGACGACGCGTCCGAACGTGTGGCGTGTGGCCGCGCTGTGGGCGGTGTCACCGTCCACAGGCGGCGCGTCGCGGAAGCAACCGGTGTCGGGCGTGCGTAGGGTTGCGCCAGACGTGTCGGTTTCGGCGCGCTGGAAAGAGCCACGGAGCGTCACCACGGCGGACCCGGGGTCCACCCGAGGTGACGCGGTGGAGCGGCGGATTGGCTTTCGCCCCACTGGTGGGGGCAGGATGCGACCGGGCGCGGGGGTCGTTAGACCCGACCCGGTTCCAGTGGCTGTCATAGGCCCCTGGCAGCATCGGCTTCGATCTCACGCCTCATCGGCAAGAAGAACACGGGAGTAACAGACATGAACCGCAGTGAGCTGGTCGCCGCCCTGGCCGACCGCGCCGAGGTGACCCGCAAGGACGCCGACGCAGTGCTGGCCGCTTTCGCCGAGACCGTCGGCGAGGTCGTCGCCAAGGGCGACGAGAAGGTCACCATCCCGGGTTTCCTGACCTTCGAGCGCACCCACCGTGCGGCTCGCACCGCTCGCAACCCGCAGACCGGTGACCCGATCCAGATCCCGGCCGGGTACAGCGTCAAGGTGTCCGCGGGCTCCAAGCTCAAGGAAGCCGCCAAGGGCAAGTAAGGCACAGGTGCCGCGGGGTGGCCGTCCGTCAGCGGACGGCCACCCCGCGGCGTCGTTCCGGCCCGGCGGCCGGGGCCGGCCCGTCAGTCGGTGTCGGCCCGTCAGTCGGGGTCGGCGGCCATCAGGTCCGGGTCGGTGAGGTCGACCTCGGTCAGCGAGGCCACCACAACCGTCCGGGGCCCGCGCCGGACCCCCGGCACGGACGGCACCGCCAGGACCCGGCAGCCGGCCGTGAGCGCCGCCGTCACGCCCGTCGGGGTGTCCTCCACCGCCAGGCTGTCCGCCGGTGCCACGCCGAGCCCCAGGCAGGCGGCCAGGTACGGGTCCGGGTGCGGCTTGCTGCGGGAGGCCTCGCCGTCGGCGAGGGTGAGCAGGAAGCGGTCGGCGCCCAGCTGGGAGATGACCAGATCCGCCACCTCCCGTTCGGAGGCGGTGACCAGTGCCACCGGCATGCCCAGTTCGGCGGCCTGGTCGAGCAGCCGCAGCGCGCCCGGCCTGATCGCCAGTCCGGTACGGATCGAGCTGGTGAACACCCGGTGCAGACGGCGTGCCAGCACGCCCGCCGGCCGTCCGGTGCGGTCGGCCATCAGCTCCGCCGCCCGGCTCAGCGGCAGCCCGGCGAACGCGGCGGTGATGTCGTCGGCGGTGGCCGGGGCGCCGTACTCGAAGAGCAGTCCGGCCACACAGCGCAGCCAGGTGTGCTCGGTGTCCACGAGGGTGCCGTCCATGTCGCACAGCAGGGCGGCCGGCGGGACGCGGAACCCGGCGCCGGACCGGCCGGCGGGCTCGGGCGGGGTGCTCACGGTCATGCGAGCGCCGATCGGACCAGCGGGTTCGTGCGGGTCGAGTTCCGCACGGTGAACACCACGGAACCGGGCCGGTAGCGGTCGTCGGAGGTCTCCACGGGGCGTCCCTCGGGGGTTGTCGTGGTGCGTCTCACCCGCAGCAGCGGACTGCCGCGCCGCACGCCGAGCCGGCGGGAGTCCTCGGTTCCGGCGGCCACCGCGTCGAGGTGGTGCTCACCGTGGGCGAAGACCAGCCCGGTGCGCTCGTACAGCTCCTGGGTGACGGACTCGCAGTCGTCTGGGAGTTGCGCCACCGCGGCGGCGATCCAGCCCGCGTAGACGGTCCGTTCGAGCAGGGCCGGCTCGCCGTCCAGGGTGCGCAGTCGCAGGACGCGCAGCACCTCGCCGCCGGGCGGGAGTTGCAGCAGCGCGGCCTCCTCGCCGTCCGCCCGGCCGGGCGCGGACTCCAGGACCAGGCCGCCCGGCGTGTGCCCGCCGCCGCGCGCCCACTGGGCGAAGCTGCGCAACTCCGCGAAGGACTGGCTGGGCGAGGTGGAGAGCACGACCCGGCGGGCGCCCTGCCGTGAGCCGACCATGCCCTCCGCCTCCAGGGCGCTGACGGCCTGGCGGACAGTGCCGCGCGACACACCGTGCGCGGCGGCGAGTTCCGCCTCGGACGGCAGCGCGCTGCCCACCGGATGGCGGCCGTCGCCGATGGCCGTCCGCAGCGCCTCGGCGATCTGCTCGTGCCTACGGGTCAACAGGGCTCCCTGGTTCTGTAGCGGGTGGTGTCCGATCCACCGACATGATGCCGGTACTGCGCTTGATCATGTGACCTGTGCACAGAGAAGCTCAGACTGACCCAGCGGCGCCTTAACGCCTTACCAGTTCGCGGCGCGCTAAACCCTTTGCCGGAGCAGCGCACGACCTGCCGGTCCCGGAACGCCGCGGTTCTCCTCGCGGACACCCGCCGGCCAACCACGACTGCCTTACTGAAAGGCGTCTTGTCCATACAGGTAGGGAGTGAGACATCGTGGAACGCAACCGAAGGACCGGTCGGCGCCTGGCCGCTCTCCTCGCCGTCGCCGGGCTGGTGCTGGCCGTGGCGGCGCCCGCCGGTGCCGCGCCGCGCGAGGACCGCGAGGAGCCGACCCGGCTGCGCGTGATGAGCCTCAACCTCTGGCACGGCGGGGCCCAGGTGGACAACGGCCTGGCCAAGCAGGTCGCCGTCGTCCGCAAGCACCGCCCCGACATCGTCGGCCTCCAGGAGACCTCCGGGCACGCCGCCCGGGACCTCGCCGCCGAACTCGGCTGGCACCACTACCAGTCCGGCGGCAGCATCGGCGTCATCAGCCGCTTCCCGATCACCGAGCACGTCGGCTCGACCAGCGCCGCCGCCGGCGTCCGCCTCGACCTCGGCGGCGGCCGGAAGCTGGAGCTGTGGTCCGCGCACCTCGGCTACCACCCCTACGGCCCCTACGACGCCTGCTTCGACCGGATGGACCTGGAGCGGATCCTCGCCCGCGAGGAGCGGTCCGGCCGGGTGCCGCAGGCCAGGGAGCTGGCGACGCGACTGGCGGGGGCCGTCGACAGGGCCGACGAAGTGCCCGTGCTGCTCGTCGGCGACTTCAACTCGCCCTCCCACCTGGACTGGACGGCCGCCACCCGCGACCGGCACTGCGGCTACGGGCCCGTCGACTGGCCCACCACGCGCATCCTCGCCGACGCCGGCTTCCAGGACTCGTTCCGTGAGATCCACCCCGACCCGGCGCGGGTGCCCGGGGAGACCTGGTCGCCGGTCTACCCGTTCCACGACGGCTCCACCGGCCGTGTCGAACCGCAGGACCGCATCGACTACGTCACCTACGCGGGCGGCGCCCTCACCCCGCTGCGGTCCGCCGCCGTCGTCGACGGCCGGCCCCGACCCGTTCCCGACCACCGGGGCAACCGCTGGCCCACCGACCACGCCGCCGTCCTGACAGAATTCGCGCTGGGAGGCTGACCGCACCGCCGGTCGAGGACAGCGGCTGACCGGAGCGGACTCTAGGGTTCGAGAGGTGGCGGAGTGGGGCAAAACGCTCGAATCCGCCCGTTCGTCCGTATCGCCGCAGGAGTTCCCTGATGAAGATCGCTGTCCTCGGCACCGGCGCAGGCGCCCGCTGCCACATCGCCGCGCTCTCCGCGCTCGGCCACGAGGTCGTCGTCGGCACCCGCGATCCCCACGCCACGTCGATCCGCAGCGCGCCGGACATGACGGGCACCCCGCCGTTCCCGGTCTTCCACGCCGAACACCCCGAGGTGGGGCTGACCACCTTCGCCGAGGCGGCGGACGCCGCCGAGCTGGTGATCAACGGCATCGACGGCGCCAACGCGGTGGCCGCGCTCAGCCGCGTCCCCGACGACGCGCTCGCCGGCAAGACCCTCGTCGACTACGCCGTGCCCTACGAGTACGACCCCGACGTGCCCCATCCCTGGCCCACGCCGTGGGGCGTCATGCCCCGGCTGACCGTCTGCGACACCGACAGCCTCGCTGAGCGGATTCAGCGCGCACACCCCGACGCCCGGGTGGTGAAGGCGTTCGTCACGCAGGAACAGGAGACCGTCGTCGGCCCCGGCGAGTTCGGCGGTGGCGACCACACCATGCTGATCGCCGGCGACCACCAGGGGGCGAAGGAGCAGGTCACCGAAGTGCTCCACGGCTACGGCTGGCGTGACGTGCTGGACCTGGGCGACCTCCACGCGGCGCGGGGCATGGAGATGTACGCGCACCTGCACTGCGCGATCGGGCTCGCACTCGGCGGTCGACGCTTCGGGGTGAAGATCGTGCGGTGAGGCGGGTGGTGCCGCCGGAAAGCGGACCGCCCCGCGAGGCGCGGCCTCGCGGGGCGGTCGGTGGCTCAAGGAGCGGTCCCGGGACTCAGGGGAGTTCGACCTTCGCGCCGAGCGCGGGCAGCTTCTCCATGAAGTTCTCGTAGCCGCGGTTGATCAGCTCGATGCCGTGCACCCGCGAGGTGCCCTGCGCGGCCAGCGCCGCGATCAGGTACGAGAAGCCGCCCCGCAGGTCGGGGATGACCAGGTCGGCGCCCTGGAGCTTCGTCGGGCCCGACACCACGGCCGAGTGCAGGAAGTTGCGCTGCCCGAAGCGGCACGGCGTGCCGCCCAGGCACTCCCGGTACAGCTGGATGTGCGCGCCCATCTGGTTCAGCGCCTCGGTGAAGCCCAGCCGCGACTCGTACACCGTCTCGTGCACGATCGACAGCCCCGACGCCTGGGTGAGGGCGACCACCAGCGGCTGCTGCCAGTCGGTCTGGAAGCCCGGGTGCACGTCCGTCTCCAGCGCGATGGCCTTCAGCGGGCCGCCCGGGTGCCAGAACCGGATGCCGTGGTCGTCGATCTCGAACTGGCCGCCGACCTTCCGGTAGGTGTTGAGGAAGGTCATCATCTCGCGCTGGCTGGCGCCGCGCACGTACACGCTGCCCTCGGTGGCCAGCGCCGCGCAGGCCCAGGAGGCGGCCTCCAACCGGTCCGGCAGTGCCCGGTGGTTGTAGCCGCCGAGCCGGTCCACGCCGGTGATCCGGATCGTGCGGTCGGTGTCCATCGAGATCATCGCGCCCATCTTCTGGAGCACGCAGATCAGGTCCTCGATCTCCGGCTCCACGGCCGCGTTCGACAGCTCGGTGACGCCCTCGGCGAGCACCGCCGTCAGCAGCACCTGCTCGGTGGCGCCGACCGACGGGAACGGCAGCTGGATCTTGGTGCCGCGCAGCCGCTGCGGGGCCTCCAGGTACTGGCCCTCCGGGCGCTTCTCGATCGTCGCGCCGAACTTCCGCAGCACGTCGAAGTGGAAGTCGATCGGCCGGCCGCCGATGTCGCAGCCGCCCAGACCCGGGATGAAGGCGTGCCCCAGCCGGTGCAGCAGCGGGCCGCAGAACAGGATGGGAATGCGGGAGGACCCGGCGTGCGCGTCGATGTCGGCGACGTTCGCGCTCTCCACGTGCGAGGGGTCGAGGACCAGCTCGGCCTCCTCCTCGCCGCCGCGGACCGTCACCCCGTGCAGCTGGAGCAGCCCGCGCACCACCCGGACGTCGCGGATGTCGGGCACGTTGCGCAGTCTGCTCGGCTCGCTCCCCAGCAGTGCGGCGACCATCGCCTTGGGCACGAGGTTCTTCGCGCCGCGGACTCGGATCTCGCCCTCCAGCGGGGTGCCGCCGTGGACAAGCAGAACGTCATCGGTGGTGACGGTCATGGGACTCGCGATCTCTACTAACGGCAGGGGACAAACTGGAATGGTAGTGCGCGTGGCGGCACCGTCGACCCCCCGCGCGGCGGGCGCCACTCCGTGTGGGACGACGCCTTCGGTGCGTGACCGGTTCCGCCCTCGGCGTGTCGTCCGGCCCACACCCCGACCTGCGGGACGGCCGTGGTTGTGCGTTGCCCCTCCCGGAAACGCCGAAGTGCGGGACTATGGGGCCATGACGCAGGTGACCTCGCTCACCGGACAGCTCCTGGTGGCCACGCCGGCACTGGCGGACCCGAACTTCGACCGGGCCGTGGTGCTCCTCCTCGACCACGACGAGGACGGCTCGCTCGGCGTGGTGCTCAACAGGCCCACCCCGGTGGACGTCGAAGACATCCTGGAACCGTGGGCGGCGCTCGCGGGCACGCCGAGCGTGGTGTTCCAGGGCGGACCGGTCTCGCTCGACGCGGCGCTGGGCGTCGCCGTCATCCCGGGCGAGCACGGGCCCCTGGGCTGGCGCCGGGTGCACGGCGCGATCGGCCTCGTCGACCTGGAGGCCCCGCCGGAGGTGCTGGCCGCCGAGCTGGGCTCGCTGCGGATCTTCGCCGGCTACGCGGGCTGGGGCCCCGGCCAGCTGGAGGACGAGCTGTCCGAGGGCGCCTGGTACGTCGTGGAGTCCGAACCGGGGGACGTCTCCTCGCCCGACCCGGAGAAGCTGTGGCGCGCGGTGCTGCGCCGCCAGCGCAACGAACTGGCCATGGTCGCCACCTACCCGGACGACCCCTCGCTCAACTGACGACCGGCCCGCCGCCGGGTTGCCGACGGGCCGCACGGGGGGTGCAGGCGAGCCGCCGACGGGTTTTCCACAGGGCGCCACGGAGGTGGGGAGGACCGGCGCCGGATGAGTACCCTTGGTCTGTATGAGCACTCTTGAGCCCGAGCGCGGAACCGGTACCGGCACCCTGGTCGAGCCGACCCCGCAGACCTCCCACGGCGACGGCGACCACGAGCGTTACGCGCACTACGTCCAGAAGGACAAGATCATGGCGAGCGCGCTCGACGGCACGCCCGTCGTCGCGCTCTGCGGCAAGGTCTGGGTCCCCGGCCGCGACCCGAAGAAGTACCCGGTCTGCCCCATGTGCAAGGAGATCTACGAGTCCATGAGTGCCGGCGGCGACGGCAAGGGCGGCAAGGGCGGCAAGGACGGAAAGGGCGGCGGCAAGAAGTGAGCCGCGCCCCGGCGCCACGCCGCGGCGCCGCTCCCGACGCGGCCCCGCCCCCGGCCCCCCGCACCGTCGACGACGGCGCGGGGGGCAGTGAGCGCTGGAAGGAGCGCAGCGTCTGGCTGCGCGTCTTCGTCTACGTGTTTGTCACCCACCTGTTCGCGGGCTTTGTGATGCTGCTCTTCTACGTGGGCGGCGGGAACTAGCACCGGCGCCGACCTGGTTCCCGCCCGCCGGGGCGCCCTCCGCCATGCCGTGCAGGCAGGCGACGAGGGTGCGGGCCTCGACGTTCACGTAGTGGCTGTGCCGGAGCAGGCGGCCCAACTGGTGGAGGGTGAGCCAGCGGAAGTCGGGGTGGTCGGTCGGCGGACCGGCGTCGGTGCGGACGACCAGATAGCGGTTGCGGGCGTGGTGGAAGCGGCCGCCCTCCTCGGAGAGGACCACGTCGCGGCTCACCCGGTCGGGTGGCGCGTCGAGCACGTCGGCGAGGTACGGAGGCCGGGCCGACCGCGGCAGGTCCTCGTAGTTCTCCGGGGTGCACTGCACCGTCGGGCCCAGTTCCGCCACGTCGACGTAGCCGGGCCCCCGCCGCGCCCGCACGGCGACGTGCGGCACCCCGTCGAACTCCCGTAGCAGGAACGCCGCGACGCCCTGCCCGCGAGGAGCGATCATCGGCTGGCACCACTCGCCGACCTCCCGCCCGTCGCCGGCGGCCCGGACGCCGATCACGTCGAACCACCTGCCGCTCTCGTGGAAGATCCGGTCCCGGCCGTGGCGCCAGCCGGAGACGCGGGCCAGCGGGAGCGGCGTCGTCCGCATCCCTCCCGCGCTGCGGACGTCGGTGATCCAGCTCAGCACCTCCGGCATGGAGTGCAGGCCGCCCGGGTCGGGGCCCTCCGGCGGCAGGCAGGCGAGCACGCTGCGGGTGTCCATGTTGACGACGTCGTCGAAGCTGAGCAGGGCCCGCAGCTCGCGCAGCGACGTCCAGCGGAAGCCCGGCAGCGCCGGCACGTCCTCGGTCGTCTCGACGACCATGTTGCGGTTGCTCTTCCGGTCGAACCAGGAGCCCTGTTCGGACTGGCGGACGTCGACCAGGCGGCGCCGTGCGGGGTGGTGGTCCCGGAAGAACTCCAGGTACGGCACCGAACGGCCGCCGTGCGCCCGGGAGTAGTTGCTGCGGGTGGCCTGCACGGTGGGGGAGAGCTGGACGTCGCCCGCGTTGCCCGGCTCGTCCTTGGCCTGCATCAGGCAGGAGACCTCCCCGCCGCGCCGGCGCAGGAGGATGCCGAGGATGCCCACCTCCGGCTGGCGCAGCACGGGTTGCTCCCAGTGCGGCACGGGCCCGTCCGGGTCGTCCACCCCGAGGCCCTCGACGGTGAAGAAGCGCCCGCTGGTGTGCCTGAGGTCCCCGGTGCCCGGATCGACGCGCCAACCCGCCAGGTCGGCGAGGTCGACCTGTTCGGTCCGGAGCCGGAGCCGCCGCGACATGTCGTCGAACCAGCCGAAGAAGTCGTCGAGTTCCACCTTCCGAGCCTTTCCTGTGTAGTCGGAGGCCGGCCGAAGCGGGGGCCTCGCCGCGGGTCAGCGGGCGGCGTGCGCGCGGTGCTCGGCCCAGAAGTCCACCAGGGACTCCTTGAGCGAACGGCGGGGGTGCCAGCCGAGCGCGTCGCGTGCGGGCCGGGGGTCGACACGAAGCCAGTCGAGGGCCGGGCCCGGTGCGCCCCCGGCCGGCGGCGGGGCGGTCTCGACCAGTTCGGCGGGCACGCCGCTGACCTCGATCAGCAGCTCGACCAGCTCCCTGACCGGGACCGCGACACCCCGCCCGAGGTCCAGCACCCGCCCGGCCACCGCGCCGGGCTCCGCCACGGCGGCCGCCACCACGGCGTCGGCCACGTCCCGCGCGTCGACGTAGTCGCGGTGGGCGGCCAGCGGGGTCAGCGTCACGCGCGCCGGACGCCTCCGCGGTGGGGCGCCGGGCCCGCCGCCGAGGTGCCCGGCGAGCTGCGCAGCCACCCGGCCGAGCAGGCTGACCGGCGGCGTCCCCGGCCCGGAGACGTTCGCGACGCGCAGCACGACGGCCTCGGGGTCGGCCCGCAGCACGGCCTCGGTGGCGGCCAGCTTGGCGCGCCCATAGGCCGTCGTCGGACGGGCCGTGCCGCCGGCGGTGCCGCCGGTCGGCACCGGGCCGTACTCCATGACCGAACCGAGGTGCACCAGCCCCGGCCGGGGGGTCCCGGCCTCGGCGAGGGCGGCGAGCAGCCGTTCCGTGGGGAGCAGGCAGGCGGCGGACATCTCGGCGTCCGACCGCCCCCAGATGCTCCCGACGCAGTTGACCACGTGGGACGGCCGCTCGGCGGCCAGCAGTTCCGGCAGCCCGCCGGGCCGGGAGAGGTCCAGGGCGACGGTCCGGACGGCGCCGTCCGGACCCGGTCTGCGGGACACCGACAGGACGCGGTGTCCGCGGGCGGCGAACGCCGCGCAGACGTGCCGCCCCACAAATCCGCTGCCGCCGAGGACCAGTACGCCGCCCGGCGCGCGTGGTCCGCTCGCCGGCGGGTGTCCGGTGTCCGGTTCCATGGGTGCCTCCGCGGGGTGGGTGGTCGGTCGAGCGGCCCCGGAGCCGACGCTCCGGGGCCGGGCCCGACGGACGGGCGGGCGGATCAGAGGGTGGCGAGCACCTCGCGCAGGGCGCTGACGACCTTGTCCTGCGTCTCGACCGGCAGCGAGGGGTACATCGGCAGCGAGAAGATCTCGCCGGCGAGCCGTTCGGTGACCGGCAGGGAGCCCGCCCGGTAGCCGAGGTGCTCGAACCCGGTCATCGTGTGCACCGGCCACGGGTAGCTGATGTTCAGCGAGATCCCGTAGGGCTTGAGCCGTTCGATGATCTCGTCACGCCGGGGGTGGCGGACGACGTAGACGTAGTAGACGTGCTCATTGCCGTCGTTCACCGTGGGAAGCCGCAGGTCGGGCAGGTCGCCCAGGGCCTCCTGGTAGCGGGCCGCCACCGCCCTTCGGCCGGCGGTGTACTCGTCGAGGCGGGTCAGCTTGCGCCGCAGGATCTCCGCCTGCACCTCGTCGAGCCTGCTGTTGTGCCCGGGGGTCTGGACGACGTAGTACGTCTTCTCCATCCCGTAGTAGCGCAGCCGGCGCAGGGCCTGGTCGACGGCCTCGTCGTCGGTGACCACCGCGCCGCCGTCGCCGTAGGCGCCCAGCACCTTCGTCGGGTAGAAGGAGAACGCGGCGGCGTCGCCCAGGGTGCCGGCGAGCCGTCCGTGGTGGCGGGCGCCGTGCGACTGCGCGCAGTCCTCCAGCACCTTCAGCCCGTGCCGCCGGGCCAGCTCGGCCAACGGCGCCATGTCGACGCACTGGCCGTACAGATGGACCGGCAGCAGCGCCTTGGTCCGGGGGGTGAGGGCCGCCTCCACCTGGGAGACGTCCATCAGGAAGTCCTCCTCGCGCACGTCGACGAACACGGGCGTCGCGCCGGTGCCGTCGATGGCGAGGACCGTGGGCGCGGCGGTGTTGGAGACGGTGACGACCTCGTCCCCGGGACCGACGCCGAGCGCCTGCAGGGCGAGCTTGAGCGCGTTGGTGCCGTTGTCGACTCCGGTGGCGTGCCGCAGCCCGTGGTAGCCGGCGAACTCGGCCTCGAAGCCCCGGACGCTCTCGCCGAGCACCAACTGGCCCGAGCTGAAGACCTGTTGCACGGCGTCGAGGAGGTCGGCGCGTTCCTTCTCGTACTCGGGTAGGTAGTCCCAGACGTAGGTCGTCATCAGTGTCCTGCCCTGTGGTCGGTTCGGTGGGTGCTGCTGATCCGCCGCAGGACGAAGCTGCCGCCGGCCTCGCCGATCAGCTCCCCGTCGGCGGTGTACATCGTGGTGTGGCCCTTCGCCTTGATCACGTCGTTCCGCTGGCTGGCGTCGACCTTGATGTCCCCGTAGCCCTCGTAGGCGCCGTCCGGCGCGTAGTACTTCTCGATCACCTTGTAGGAGAAGGTGTTCCGGCCGGTGCACCACCACGTTCCCTCGGCCACCACTCCCGGGGTGTGCGGGACGGACACCCGGCCGTCGCGGGTGAAGGCGACGTAGACCTCGATGTCCCCGTGCTCCAGGCTGATGGTTCCCTTCCAGGTGCCGGCCGGGTTGACGCCCAGCGCCGCGCACCTCTGCACCGGCGGGCGCTTCTTCTTCCCGACCGCGCCGGCCTTGTGGCCCGCCGCGCTGCTCGCCGTCGGGGCGGCGGAGCGGTCGACGGGCGCGGCGTGCGCGGCGGCGCCCAGCGGGGCGACGGTGAGGAGGACGGCGAGCGGAAGGCAGGACGCCGCCCTCCGGACTATGGCTGCGGACATCGGGTTCCCCGTTCCACGAAGGCGCCGGGCGGGCCGCGGACGGCCGCCCCACGCTTCATCAGGTGTGATCGTCGGTTTACTCGTTCGTTCCGGTTCGGTTCGTTCCGGTTCGGCTCTGTTGAAAGAGCCCGCGGGCGGCCCCGCTCAGCGGGAGGCGGCGGTGAGCTTCTCCAGCACACCGACCACCTCGGTGGGCAGCGGCTGCGCGGCGATCTCCTCGGACAGCTCCCGCGCGCGTTCCCGGTAGGAGGAGTCGGACAGCAGGGTGCGGACGGCGGCCGCGACGTCCTCGGCGGGCTCCTCGGCCGACGGCAGCGTGATCGAGGCGCCGTAGGCATCGACGCGCCGGATCGGGATGGCGGAGGAGGCCATCTCGGGCAGCACGAGCTGCGGCACACCGGCGTTGAGCGCGTTCATCGTGGTGACACCGCCGCCGTGGTGGATCAGCAGGTCGCAACTGGGCAGCACCGCGTCCAGCGGCACCCAGCCGGCCCGGAGCAGCCGCCCGGGATACTCGGCCTCCAGCTCGCTCGCGACCTCCTCGGAGGTGGCGGCGACGAGTTCGGCGTCGGCGAGTGCCGGGTTGTCGAGCAGGCGCCGGAAGAACGCGGAACCGAGCGTCGGCACCAGCGTGGAGCGTGAGCCGGAGGTCAGCAGGATCCGCGGCCGCTCGCCCCTGGCGTACAGCGCGGGCTCCAGCGGGACCTGCAGGTTGCCGGGCAGCCAGCGCATCATCTGCGCGGGCTCGGCGTCGTCCGGGCGCAGGCTCGGCGGGGTGGTCTCGACGTACAGGTCGCCTTCCGGGATGCGCTCCAGGCCGAGCTTGTCGAGTTCGGGGCGCAGTTCGTCGGTGGCGGCGAGCCAGTCGACCTCCGTGCGCTCGTGGATGTCCCACGCCTGGCGGACGAACGGGATCCGGAACTGGTGGGCCAGCAGCGGGGCGGCGTGGGTGTGCGAGCCGCCCACGACGAGGTCCGGGCGCCAGCTGCGGGCCAGTTCCTCCAGGGCGGGGTAGCTGGAGACGGCCAGCCGGGCGAAGCCGCGCCCGGCCATGTCCATCTCCTGCTCCTCGCCCTGCGGCGGCGCCAGCCGGTTGCCCTGGCGGTCCCAGAACATGGCCCGGTAGATGCCCAGTTCGGTGACGGAGACGGCGGGCAGCCCGAGGTCGCAGACGACCTTCACACTCTCCTCGGGCGCGGCCACCACCACCTCGTGGCCGGCGAGACGGGCCGCGGAGACCAGCGGGACCAGGGCGAAGACGGTCGCCGAGCCGCCCCCGGTGATGAACAGGATGCGCATGGTGGGGAACCTTTCCTGTGCGTCAGGGGCGGCCGGCGCCCCGGCCGTCACTTACTGACGGCCTTCTTGTAGCGGTGCACGGACAGCGGAACGAAGATCACGAGGATCAGCACGATCCAGCAGAGGGTGGCCGGCACCGGGTTCTCCACCGGCCAGGGGCCGGTGGGGGCCAGGCCCGGCGCGGTGTTGCCGAAGAGTTCGCGGCACGCGCCGACGACGGCCGACACCGGACTCCACTCGGCGATCACCCGCAGCACGGTGGGCAGTCCGGCCGTGGGAACGAAGGCGTTCGAGATGAACGTCATCGGCATGAGGAACATGAACATGGCGTTGGACAGCGCCTCGGGGGAGCGCGCCGAGAGGCCGATCGCCGCCGTGATCCAGGACGCGGCGTAGGCGAACAGCAGCAGCAGGGCGAAGCCCGCGGCGGCCTCCCAGAAGGAGGAGCGGATCCGCCAGCCGATGAGCAGGCCGGTCAGCGACATCATGGCGATGACCAGCAGGTTGGTGATCACGTCGCTGCTGGTTCGGCCGACCAGGACGGCGGTCGGCGACATCGGCAGCGAACGGAACCGGTCGATCAGGCCCTTCTTCATGTCGGCGGCGATGCCGACCCCGGTGTTGGTCGCCGTCGACAGCATCGTCTGGGCGAGGATTCCCGCGATCAGGAACTCGCGGTAGTTGGTGCCCGGCACGGTGATCGCGCTGCCGAACACGTAGGCGAACATCAGGGCGAAGCCGATGGGGGCCGCGGTGGAGAACACCACGATGTCCAGGTTCCGGCGGTTCTTGATGACGTTCCGCCGAGTCATCGTGACGCCGTCGGCCAGCGCCGCGGTGAGGGTGCTCATCGGATGGTCTCCTTGACTGCGACTGCGACTTCCTGGTCATCCGGGCCGGCCTGCTCCGGGACGGCGGCCTGCCCCGGGACGCCGGGCGGCGTAACCGTTCCCGACGCGGGGCCGGCGGCCGGTGCCGAGGGGGCGGCCGACGCGCCGGTGAGGGCGAGGAACACCTCGTCGAGGCTCGGGCGCCGCACCTGCACGCCGGCGGGCCGCACGCCCGCGGCATCGATCAGCCGGACCCCGTCGAGCAGCGCCTCGGCGCCGTTGGCGACCGGCACGATCACCTCGGTGCCGTCCTCGGAGACGGTGATCTCGCCACTGGCGAGGGACGCCAGCGCCCGACTGACCTCGGGGGCGTCGGCGGCGGCGTGCAGGGCGATCTCCATGCGTTCACCGCCGAGCCGGTCCTTGAGCTGGTCCGGGGTGCCGTCGGCGATGAGCTGGCCGTGGTCGATGACCGCGATCCGGTCGGCGAGTTGGTCGGCCTCCTCCAGGTACTGCGTGGTGAGCAGCAGCGTGCTGCCGCCGGCGACCAGCTCGGAGATCACCTCCCACATCGCGATCCGGCTGCGCGGGTCGAGACCGGTGGTCGGTTCGTCGAGGAAGAGGACGGACGGCTGGGCGACCAGCGCGCACGCGAGGTCGACGCGCCGGCGCATGCCTCCCGAGTAGCCGCCGACCGGGCGGTCGGCGGGCTCCACCAGGTCGAAGCGTTCCAGCAGTTCGGTCGCCCTCTCCCGGCTGCGCTTGCGGCCCATCCGGTAGAGGCGGGAGACCATCTCCAGGTTCTCGCGGGCCGTGAGGTCCTCGTCGACGGCCGCGTACTGCCCCGAGAGGCCGATCATCGTGCGCAGCCGCCGGGCGTCGGAGACGACGTCGAGGCCGTTCACGGTCGCGGTCCCCGAGTCGGGGCGCAGCAGGGTGGACAGCACCCGCACGGTGGTGGTCTTGCCGGCACCGTTCGGGCCGAGCAGACCGAGTACCGTGCCCTCGTCCACCGCGATGCTGAGCCCGTCCAGCGCGGCCACGTCTCCGTACCGTTTGGTCAGCCCCTCGGCGACGATCGCTTTACTCACGCTTCCTCCAGTGCGGCGGGTTGTGCTCTTCTCGGACGGCTGGGTGGTCTTGGTGGCCTGACGGGGTGCCTGGGTGTGGAGGGTCGGGGG